>JAZRGQ010000080.1:0-17862 GCA_045644405.1 Faecousia sp. | reverse complement strand
CGGGTCGAGTCTCCGGAGCCAAACAGCTGGCTGACATACTGATTGGTCAGCATAATCAGACAGGCGCCGGTACACACCAGCATATAGGTGCGCAGACCTGCCGGACGGTTCTTCAGACCCCGTTCCAGACCCAGCAAGCCGCCCATTATGACCGCAAACACAATCCGCAGCGCCACTGCCAAATAGGTTAACTCACGAATTTCCATCTGCCTACTCCTTTACCGTGTTGGCGATCGCCTCAATCTCACACAAAACGCCCTTTGGCAGCGCCTTCACTGCCACGCAGCTTCTGGCTGGCTTTGAGCAGAAGTACTGCTCATAAATCCGGTTGAATTCCCCGAAGTCCTCCATATCTGCCAAAAAGCAGGTGGTTTTTACCACGTGTGAAAAGTCCAGTCCCGCTGCCTGTAAAATCGCGCCCACATTTTTGCAGCTTTGTTCTGCCTGCAGCGTAATTCCCTCCGGAATGTTGCCTGTTGCAGGGTCTACCGGAATTTGTCCGGAGGTAAATACAAAGCCGTTTGCCGCATATCCCTGACTGTAGGGGCCAATGGCTGCCGGCGCCTTTTCTGTGCTTATGCTATTCATAGAGCCTTCTCCTGTAAATATTCTTTTTCCCGATGCTGGCAGGTAAACAGCAGCACCTGCTTATCCCGGGCTTCTTCCTGTAAAATCTCCATTGCCGCTGCCAGCCGCTTATCATCGAAGCGCACAAACACATCGTCCAGCACCAAAGGCGCTTCCGGTGTCAGTTCCTCCGCCACAGCAAGACGCAGGGCAAAATACAGCTGGTCAACAGTACCTTCGCTGCGCCACAGACTGGAGTGGAGCACGTCTTCTTCCTCCGCGGCTGCGCTTAAGGACAAGTCTTCCTCCAGTAGCAATCTGTTATACCGCTGTCCTGTCAGTCGGGAAAACGGCGCCTGCGCCCGTCCGGAAATGCGCGGCGCAAACCGCCGCTGCAGCTCTGTTGCCGCTGCTGTCAGGGTTTCCTGCGCCAGCGTCAGCGCACAGTAGGTGTCCTCCAGCTGCGCCAGACGCGCCCGCACCTGCTCCAGCTCCCGCTGCACAACCGTATGGCTGCCCAGCGCTTCTGTCCGACCCTGGCACTGTCCCAGGCGGTGCTGCAGCTGCCGCTGCTCCTGCCGGCACTGCGCAAGCTTTTCCTGGGTCTGCTGGGCAGACTCTGTCAGCGTGTCCTCAAAGTCCGGCGGCGCAACCTCCTGCCGGCTGCCGGACAGGGTCTGCTGCAGCTCCTGCGCCTGCTGATACCGCTGGCGCGCCTGCTGTAACATTCTACGCTGCTCCTGATAGTCCAAACACTGCTGCTGGAACTGAGCGGCAGAAATCCCGCCGGTCAGCTGCTCCTGCGCCTGCCGGTTTTCCTCAATCCGGCGGCTGATTGTTTCCTGGGTCTGCTGGCGGTCTTCCACAGCCTGCCGGTACTGGGTCTGCCGGGCGGCGTATGCCTGCGCCTCCAAAGCCCATTCTTCCGGCGACAGATGTCCGTACTGCTGTTGTAAAAGGGCAATCTGCTTTTTCCTTGCCTGCTGCTTTTGCCCCATCAATATCAGAACGCCCACACTTGCCAGCAAAGGCGCTGCGCCAATCAGCTTATAGCCAGCCGGCAGCAACACCGCCAGCGCCACAGCGACTACTGCCAGCAGCGCTGCGGCAATCCAGCCGGCAGAATTTTTCTTTCCGCTCAGCTGATACATCTGCTGTTGCTGCGCCTGCGCCTGCTGCACCGCCGTCTGCGGGTCTTTGCCTCTGAAAATCTCCATAGGCTGGGGAGCTTCCGGCAAAGGCGGCAGTAACTGCGCCTGCAGAAGCAGCTGTTCCCGTTCCTCCCGCAGCGTCTGCAACTGCGCCAGATTCTTTTGCAGCAGTTCTGCCTCCGGCAAAAGTGCGCATTCCTGCTCCAGCTGCTGCAATTCTTTCTTCGCCGCCTCGCAGGTTGCTTGGGCGGCAGCCAGCTTTTGGGTATAGCCTAAGTTTTCCCCGTAAGACAGCGCCTTTTGGTGATTCTCCAACAGGCGTACCTGCTGCTGCAGCTGTTGCTGTCTTTGGGTGATTTCCTGCTGTTGCTGCTGCAATAGCTGCAGCTCCTCCAGCTTCTCCTCCAGCGCCTGCTGCTGTGCCTGCGCCTGGGGAATCAGGCCGGTTTTATTATGGCGGCAACGGTTTTTCAAATCCCGCAGTTTCTGCGCCAGCGCATCACTGGCGCCGCTTTCATCAGCGGTTGTTACCAGCGCATTTAAGCGGCGGCGCAGCGCCTCCTCCTGTGTAACAGGCAGGGCGCTCATTCGCAGGAAACCCGCCCGCACAAAGACCTCCCGTTCCACGCCCAGCAGCACCTGTCCGCAATTATCGGCTGTCAGCTCCGATACAGGAATATTGGTCTTAGTTTCATAGGCGCGGAACTGCCCGAAGGGAATTCTGCCCTTGCTGCTCCGCTCCAGCGTGATTTCTCTGTCCTTCCACAGCAAATCCATTCTGCCGGACATAGGCTGTCCGGACCAGGGGGCATAGTGCTCCTTATCCGCAAGAAAGTCCTTTTTGGAACGGGAGCCGGTGTCGATGCCGTAAAGCATTGCCACCACAAACGCGCACCAGGTACTCTTTCCCCACTCATTGGGCGCTTCAATCACATTCAGCCCCGGAGTAAAGGTCAGCTGCTGATGCTCCAGTTTACCGAAGGTAGCGGTCATAGATAAAATTCTCACGGCAGCTTCACCTCCTGTGCGTCCAGTATTTGCCTGGAGATGCGGGCTGCCAGCTCAATCAGCCGCTGCTGTTGGGCGTCAGCGCCTTCCAGTTGCTTCTGCAAAAGAGAAAAATAGGTGCCTTCAAAGGAATCCTCTCCCACAGAAACCCACGGGTCAACCTGCGGAACTGTTCTATCCCGCAGGGTCAGATTCTGAAATTCGGAAAATCCGGCTGCCAGCGCCTCCATATCCACAGGCGCGCTGCTTCCTGTCAGGGTAATGCGGTAAAAATCCCCGTTGTCTACTGCCGGCAGCGCGCTGCCGATTGCAAGGCGGGCATCTTCTCCTGCCTGAATTTCCAAATCGTGGAACTGGGGCGCCTCCAGCGGTACAAACCGCTGGGTAACTGTCTGCTCCAATGTAACCACCAGCGCGCCCTTTACCCCTGTTTCATCGTAGCCCCGACCCATGGGACAGCCGGGCCAGGCGCACAACGTTTTGCCCGCCTGCAGCGCGCCTTGCTTATGAATGTGTCCCAGCGCCAGATAGTCAAGACCGGAGTCCTCAATTTGCTGCTTTGTTACAGGGCAGTAGGGAGAATTGGTCTGGGTAGGGTCGGCGTGGAGAAGTCCGATGGCATAGCCCGCCGCCGCATCTGCCCGAAAACCCTCCAGCAGCGCCGGCGCGTCCATCGCCGTATATCCTGCGCCGTAAACCCGGCAATTCAGCTGGGGTACATCTACCTTAACCAGCGCCGGCTCTTTGAAAATAAATACATTTTCCGGCCACTGCTCCCGTACCCAGGGGCTTTGCGCGCTGATAAAATCGTGGTTGCCCGGACTGATAAACACAGGCACTTCCACTTCCTCCAGCGCCTGATACACCGCCAGATAGCTTTCCTTTGTATATGCGCCGTCAAATAAATCACCTGACAAAAGCAGCATCTGGCAGTTTTCCTTGCGGCACAGCGCCCCAATCTGACCGGGCAACCGCAGCAGCGACTGCCGCAGCGCCTGCTGCTGGGCGGGCGTAAATCCCTGCAAGGGAGAATCCAGGTGCCAGTCAGCACTGTGCAGAAGCTTCATCGTATATATCCACCCTTTCCACACTGCGGCACTTGCCGCTTTGCCCATCAATAACGAACAGTACCGCCTCCAGCTTTGTAGGACCTTCCGCCCACTGGTAGCGTCCGGTTAAATCCCCCCGGAATTTTGCGATAGACAGGTGGGGCTGGATTCCCAGTACGGAATTTTTAGGTCCTGTCATACCCAAATCGGTTACATAACCGGTCCCCTTCGGCAAAATCTGGGTGTCGGCGGTGGGTACGTGGGTATGGGTACCCCACAAAGCGCTTACCCGACCGTCCAGCATATAGCCCATCGCCAGTTTTTCCGAGGTTGCCTCTGCGTGCATCTCCACCAGAATTACCTTGGTATCCATTTCTTTGAGAATTTTTTCCGCCATCAAAAAAGGATTATCCGGGCCATAATCCATATTGCACCTGCCTATCAAATCGATGACCGCCACCGGTCCGATGCGGGTGTCATACACACCGTATCCTCTGCCCGCTGACTGGGGCGCAAGGTTTGCCGGTCGGAGAATCCAAGGGCTGTGCTCCATATACTCTGCAAGCTCCCGTTTGCCGTAGGTATGATTGCCCATCGTAATCACATCGGCGCCGGCATCGAAAATCTCCTCTGCCTGCTGGGGCGTCATACCCACCACCGCTGCGTTTTCTCCATTGACAATCACAAAATCCGCGCAGGTTTTCTTCTTCAAATACCGCAGGCTGCGATTGATACGGTCCAGTCCCGGATTGCCGACCACATCGCCAACTGCCAACACACGAAATTCCATAGTAACTCCCTTCTGTCCCCGTTAACGGACGGAACGGGCATACTCCGTTGGAGTAATGCCGAATTTCTCCTTAAACTGTCGGGAGAAATGATGTACGGTAGAATACTGCAGCGTCTGGGCAATCTCCGTAAAATTCAATTCTCCCTCGCGAATCATCTGCTTGCTTTGCTGCAGCTTGATTCTGCGAATGTACTCGCCGGGCGCTATCTGCAAATGCTTCTGGAACAGCGCCGTCAGATAGCTGGGGCTGATATTGATACCCTTTGCCACCACCGGTACGGAAAGCTTTTCTCTTACATTTGCCAGAATGTACTGCTGGGCGCAGCTGATAATCTTGTTTTCGCTGTTAATCATATTCGGCATTATCTGCTTCCGGCTGTATTCCTCAGACTGCCGCAGCAGTATAATAAGAAGCTGCCGGAAAAGGGCAAGCAGATAATCCTGCGAATAATCGTCGGTCTGCTCCTGCTCCCAAAGCATTTGCTGCAGCAGCGCCACCGCCTTGCTGGGCGTCGCGATTGCGCGGTTATACAGCGCCTGCAAATCGCAGCCCTCCGCCTGGAAGCTCAACGTAATAAATCTGGGCGCTTCTCCTGCGTCGGTATACTGCATATGCCACTGATTCGGTCCGTATACCACCAGCTCTCCCGGCTGCAGCAGCAAATCCTGTCCGTCGGCAACCGAGTGCAGATTTCCCCGGTCCAGATACAGTATCTCCAGCAGCGGGTGGGCTTCGCCGGAAAACAGAAAATCCTTTTCCTTTTCCTGGTAGAAAAGGGTGCAGATATTTAAGCTTTTGATTCTCTCCCGCAGCATAAAGTCTGTGCTGCTCTGGCGGATTTCCACCACACGGGGCAGGGAAATGCCCGCCATCTGGACGGCGGCGGTTTCCTGTAATGCGGTCAAAGTAAACCATATACCGGAGTTTATACGCAACGTGTTATCCAGATAAAATTCATTATACGCTTCATCGCTGGCAGAAACCGCCAGCACCGCCATACCCTGTTCCTGCTTCAGCCACACATCGCCAATTGCCTGATATACCACCGTACTGCCTGCCTGCAGCACAATGCTGTGGCGGTTACTTTTTGGCATTTCCTGCTCTGCAGCAGATAAAATGGTACCAAATTCTCCGAACTGGCTTTGGTTTAAGTTGCGTATCATTCCAATTTACCTCTTAAAAACGCATAATAGCGCCATCTTCCGATGACGCTATTATTATATATCCTATTGTTGAAAATGGCAAATGCTATTTTGCATTTAACGCTGGTATTCGAATTCCAAATCGTAAATGCTGACTACGTCGCCGTCCTGAATGCCCATTTCCTCCAGCCTTTTGAACAAGCCGCACTTGCGAAGCATCTGGTCAAAGTAATTGCGGGATTCGTAATCGTCGAAATTGATGTTTTCAATCAGCCGTTCAATCCAGGCGCCGCTGATGACCCAGGTGTTGCCCATATGGTCAATTTCCAGCTGCTGCGGGTCTACCGGCGCTTCCACCACTTCCACGTATTCCGGCTCGTAAATCGTTACCGGCGGCAGTGTCCGCAGCTTTTCCGCCACCACACGCATCAGGTTTCTGGTACCCTGGGTTGTGCCTGCAGAAATTTCGTACAATGTGCAGCCGGCTGCCTCCACGTGCTTGCGCAGCCGTTCCAAATTGTCGGAGTCCGGCATCAGCAAATCACATTTGTTAGCTGCCACAATCATCGGTCGCTGCGCCAAATCCGCGCTGTAATCCTGCAATTCCTGGCAGATGGCATCAAAATCCTCCACCGGGTCCCGACCCTCACTGCCGGACACATCCACTACGTGTACCAGCAAACGGCAGCGGTCAATATGCCGCAGAAAATCGTGGCCTAAACCTGCGCCGTCGGCAGCGCCCTCAATAATGCCGGGAATATCCGCCATTACAAAAGACACGCCCTCGTCCACATAAATCACACCCAGATTGGGAAACAGGGTAGTGAAGTGGTAATTGGCAATTTTCGGACGGGCATTGGAGGTAACCGACAGCAGCGTGGACTTTCCTACGTTGGGGAAACCAACAAGTCCCACATCTGCCAGCAGCTTCAGCTCCAGAATAATGTCCCGCTCCTGTCCTTTGGTGCCGGCCTTTGCAAAGCGGGGTACCTGACGGGTGGCTGTGGCGTAATGGGAATTTCCCCAGCCGCCGCGACCGCCACGGGCGATGATATACTCCTCGCCTGTGGACATATCCACAATCACCTGTCCGGTCTGGGCGTCCCGCACCACCGTTCCCCGGGGTACCTGAATGACCAGCGGCTCGCCCCGCTTGCCACTCATATTCCGTCCCTGTCCGTTTTGCCCTGCCTGGGCTGCATATTTACGCTTGTAGCGAAAATCCAACAAGGTGGACAGATTGTCATTGACTTGCAAAATAACCGGTCCGCCGTGGCCGCCGTCGCCGCCATCAGGGCCGCCGGAGGCTTCGTATTTTTCCCGATGAAAGGCAACCGCGCCGTCGCCGCCGCGACCTCCGCACACGGTAATGCGTACCTTATCAACAAACATTTCCATAAACTTTCCTCCTGCAAAAAAAGACTGCTGCATAGTATGCAGCAGTCCTTAGCAAGCTATTCGTGATTACTGCTCTACCGCGTAAACGGAGCACTGCCGACGATCCTTGCCCTTGCGCTCAAATTTGACAGTACCGTCAACCAGAGCAAACAGGGTATCGTCGCTGCCAATGCCGACATTGACACCGGGATGAATGTGAGTACCTCTCTGGCGAACCAGAATGTTGCCGGCCAGAACGAACTGACCGTCTGCACGCTTCACGCCCAGACGCTTTGCCTCAGAATCACGACCGTTCTTGGTAGAACCGCCGCCCTTATGGTGGGCAAAAAACTGAATACCAATTTTCAGCATGGTATTACACCTCCAAAACTTCAATATAATCCGGATATTCGTCCCGCATATTGCACAAGGTGAGCATCATACCGGCAAGCACCGCTTGCACAGCCTCTTCCTCTTCGCAGACCGCGGGGAGGGTCAAAGTAACGCGGGCGTCCGCGTCCTTTACCCGAACTTTGGCTTTCGCGCCACACACATCGTTGATGGTGGCTTCCGCCATTGTTACAATCGCAGAGATTGCTGCGCAGACAATGTCCGCGCCCTCTTCTGCATAGCCACTGTGGCCGGAAATAGAGAATCCGGTGATTCTCTCATTTTCCATTGTAAATTCGCATCTTGTCATAATTACAGTGCGATCTTGGTGATTTCCACCTTGGTGTAGGGCTGACGATGACCGATCTTCTTCTTCTCGTTCTTCTTTGCCTTGTAGCGAAGCACGTCGATCTTCTTGCCCTTGCCGTTCTTGACCACCTTAGCCTCTACGGTAGCGCCTTCTACAACAGGAGCGCCAATCTTAGAGTTCTCACCGTCCAGCACTGCCAGAACCTGGTCAAACGTTACGGTAGCTTCAGCCTCCACGTCCAGCTTCTCGATGTAAACTACATCACCCTGGGCTACGGTGTACTGCTTGCCACCAGTTACGATAACTGCCTTCATTTCCTTTTTCACCTACTTTATAATGTGTAGTCTCGCTTTTAAGGCGGGTGCTTACAGCACCGCTTGTACCTTTTCAATGCGGCTGAATCATTTTACCAAAAGATTTCCTGAAAGTCAAGGACTTTTTTTGCGGTTTTGGCGGCTTTTTGTCCGGATTTCAGCCGGTTTTGCCTTAATTTTTCAACGTGGATACAGGGAGGGACAGAGACGGTGAAAAATTTGTCCAGCGTGCGTAAAAAATTGGCAGTTTTTTTCGCTTAGCCTTGCAATCGCATATTACCCTGTGCTATAATAGCTTAGTTAAAAGTGCAAATCGCATCAAACAAGGAGGATATACATATGGATTATGCAAAAGAATCTCTGCGGCTCCACGCTGAGTGGGGTGGCAAAATCGAAGTAATCAGCACTGTTCCCTGCTCCACCAAGGACGATCTTTCTCTGGCTTACACCCCCGGTGTTGCTCAGCCCTGTCTGGAAATCCAGAAGGACGTAAACAAGTCCTATGAGCTGACCCGCCGCCACAACCTCTGCGCTGTTATCACCGACGGCTCCGCCGTTCTGGGTCTGGGCGACATTGGTCCCGAGGCCGGTATGCCTGTTATGGAAGGCAAGTGCGCGCTGTTTAAGTCTTTCGCAAACGTTGACGCCTTCCCCCTGTGCGTTAAGACCAAGGACGTTGACGAGTTCGTTAACGCCGTTTACCTGATGTCCGGCTCCTTTGGCGGCATCAACCTGGAGGACATCTCCGCTCCCCGCTGCTTTGAAATTGAGCGCAAGCTGAAGGAAATGTGCGACATTCCGATTTTCCACGATGACCAGCACGGCACTGCCGTTATCACTCTGGCAGGTTTGATTAACGCCTTGAAGGTCGTTGGCAAGAAGAAGGAAGACGTTAAGATCGTTACCTCCGGCGCCGGCGCTGCTGCCATCGCCATCGTAAAGCTGCTGCTGAGCGCAGGCTTCAAGAATGTTATTATGACCGACAGAACCGGCGCTATCTACGCAGGCCGTGAAAACCTGAACTGGGTTAAGGAAGAGATGGCTCAGGTTACCAATCTGGAGAAGGTACAGGGCAAGCTGGCTGATGTGATTGTTGGCGCTGACGTATTTATCGGCGTTTCCGCACCCGGCACTCTGTCTGTAGAAATGGTAAAGACTATGGCAAAGGACGCAATCATCTTTGCCTGCGCCAACCCCACTCCCGAAATTTTCCCCGAAGACGCCAAAGCCGGCGGTGCTGCTGTCGTCGCTACCGGTCGTTCCGACTTCCCCAACCAGATCAATAACGTTCTGGCATTCCCCGGCATCTTCCGCGGTACTTTCGACGTAAGAGCTTCCGACATCAACGAGGAGATGAAGGTCGCCGCCGCCCACGCGCTGGCAAACCTGATTCCCGACGAGGAGCTGACCGCCGATTACATCATTCCCGCTGCATTCGACAAGCGGGTCGGCCCTGCGGTAGCAGCCGCTGTAGCCGAAGCTGCCCGGAAGTCCGGCGTAGCAAGAATCTAAAATTCTGCAAATTTCCCCGCCAGCAGGCGGGAAAATTTTTTTGCGTTTTTAACCCCCCAGGGGGCTTACATCTAAAAAAACACCCCGCTATAATAGGGTCAGAAAGACTCCTGAAAGGGGAACTGTTATGAAATTATCCTACGTAAAAAAGATGGTATTTACCGCGGTTTGCATCGCTTTGTGCGTAGTGCTGCCGATGGCGTTTCACACGGTACAGAATGCCGGCACCATATTTCTGCCGATGCATATTCCGGTACTGCTGTGCGGCTTGATTTGCGGCTGGCCCTTTGGCTTTATCTGCGGCGCGCTGGGTCCTGCCCTGAGCAGTCTGCTCACCAGTATGCCTCCTGCGGCTATGATGCCCTCAATGATGCTCGAATGCGCCGCCTACGGCTGCATTACCGGCGCGATGATGTGCCTTGTGCATACCAAAAATCCTATGCTTGACCTGTACATCAGTATGGTTACCGCTATGGTAGTTGGACGGGTATTGGCAGGCCTTGCAAAAAGCCTGATTTTCTCCCCCGGCACAGCGCCCTTTGCCTGGGTCAGCACCTCTCTGGTTGCCGGTATCCCCGGCATTGTCATTCAGCTGATTCTGATTCCTCTGGTGGTATACGGCTTAACCCGCGCCCGTTTGCTGCCCCAGCGATATCCGAGGTGAAACCGTGATAGATAAACAGGCCGTTATTCACTTTTTCAATCATCTGGCGGCGGACTGGGATAAGGATACCGTCCGCAACGATGCCATTATTCATAAAATCCTTGACAATGCCGGCGTGAAAGCCGGCGCTCACGTGCTGGACGTTGCCTGCGGTACCGGCGTGCTGTTTCCCGATTATCTGCAGCGGCAGGTAGGAAGTCTGACCGCCATTGATATTTCCGAAGAAATGGTAAAAATCGCGCAAAGCAAATTCCCGCAGGTAAACGTGCTCTGCGGCGATGTGGAAACCGCCGTATTTCCCCGGAAGTTTGACTGCATTGTAGTCTACAATGCCTTCCCCCACTTCCCCAATCCGGAAGCGCTTATTTCCGTACTTTCCGGTCATCTGGCACCCGGCGGTCTGTTAACGGTTGCTCACGGTATGAGCCGCGCCGCAATCGACCGCCACCACGAGGGCGCAGCCTCCCGGGTTTCTCTGGGGCTGATGCACGAGGATTCCCTTGCGGAGCTGTTCTCCAGATACTTAACTGTTACCGTCAAGCACGCAGACGACAGTATGTATCAAATCACCGGAAAAAAAGAATAAACAAAAGGCAGTCCTACACAGGACTGCCTTTTCTTTTTGCTATGAGTGCGCAAATGAAATACACCGCCAAAAGCAGCGCTGTTGCTGCCAGAAACAGCAATCCCAGCCAGCACATCTGCTGCAGTATTTGCTGTCCGTAAGCAACCACCAAATCCCGCAGCGCCGACGCGCCGATAGGCAGCCGCTGCAAAAACTGCTTGCCTGCCACAAAGCCGTAACCGCCCAGCAGTAACACCGCGTTGGTCGCAGTGGCGATTGCGCCGTAGTACAGCACATTCCTGCGGCGCTGCTGCAGAAAGAACACAAACGCCAGAATACCAACACACGCCCCGCCGATGCACCACTGCAGAAGCTGTATCTTGCTCTGCATACCGGCAACACTGTGAAGCAGCCGTGGCAATAACGGCAGCTGCACCGCATTGGTGTATTCGCTGATGCATACGTCCACCAGCTCCTGCACATTGGCGTCCAGCTGCGCCTGCTCTGTCATATTGACATTATTTTCCGCAGCATAGGTATGCAGGGCGTCCTGCAGTGCCTCCTGAAGTTTCGTTGTATCCAACGTTACTTCACCGGTATAAGCCTGCGCAAAGTAGTCCTGCGCCTGTTGGGAGACTGCGTCCTGTGTCAGTATGGAGGAAAGAATTTCCTCCGGCTGCTGCACGCCGCAAATCAGCAGCAGATTTTCCCAGTTGGCATAAATTTCCTCATACAGTGTATCCGTATAGCCACTGTCTTCCATTGCCTGCTGCCACAGCTGCGGTACGCATACTGTAGTGCATACCAGCTGGCACATTGCCTCTGCAAACAGACCGATTGCCAGAAACAGCGTCAGTATGAAAGAGAAAATAACCGAAAGTTTCTTTTTCACGGCGTTTCCTCCCTGCTGACAATCATCGGGCCGGACACATAATCGGCGCAAACAAAATATCTTCCGTTGACACTGCCCAGCGCCACATTTTGATAGTGGCAGGTGTACAGCACCAGATTCTCGTCCTCCCGCGACAGGTCATACACACTCTTATCTCTTGCAGAGTGAATGCCGGTATGGCGCACCTGATAGGTGTATACGCCGTAGGTGGTACGAATTTCAATCATATCGCCCTCCTGTACCCGGTTCAGCGTAGCAAAATGGCGACTGACGTGTCCGCCAATTAAGGTTGTTCCGCCGTAACCGAGAATCCGGCTTCCCATATACTGACCGGCGCCCTTTTGCAGCGCTTCATTGGAATCTCCGTACACCAGAGGGCAGTCAATTTCCGCGGAGGGGATAATGATTTGACCGTATACCGTATTGTAGGTAGGGAAGGTGATGTCGCTTAGATAAATAACATCTTTCTCCTCGTCTACCGACGGCATAGTCTCGCTCATAAAGTCCTCCACCTGATAGCTGCCGCTATCGGTTTTCATAAACAGAACACTTCCGTAGCCAATCACATCGCCAACGGTTGCGTTGGCAAACGCCAGCATCAATCCAACAATGCAAATAGCAAAAGCCAATGGGGCTACAACGAACCCCATTGGCTTGACGATGCGTTTCAGGAAACGTTCCCATTTCCCTGCTTGCTTCATATCAGCGAGCAAACAGGCCGTTCTTCTTAGCGGCTACGTACATAACGCCAACTGCTGCTGCAATCGCGACAGTAACAGCAACGGCAATGTGGCCGGCCTGCAGCGTGTTGCCGGTGAGCTTAACCACAGTAGCGGTATCGTTAAATACAGTCTTGCTCTCCTCGTTTACGATTGTAACTTCGTTGTTGGAAGGAGTATAAGTCAGCGCCAGACCCACGTCAGCACAGGCAGTCTTACCGGCGTCCAGGATCTCCTGCTTTGCGCTCTGGGGCAGCTGATCCAGGTGGAGCTCGCCGTCGCTCTCGCTGTACATTTCGTCAGCGTGGCTCTGCACAACTGCAACCGCATTGTTGATGTCCGCAATAATCTTTTCCTTAGATGTCTCATCAATATCAGCTGTCAGCATATAGTTTTCCGCAGCATTCAGATACTTGGTGGGAATTACCAGAGTAGCGCCGTGCGAATCCTTTGCAGTGGCTGCCTTCAGTAAATCCAGAATCTCCTGCTCAGTGGCGCTGATTTCCGCAGCGGAAACACTAATGCAGAAAGATGCAATCAAAGTAATTGCTAAAACCAGCGCAATCATCTTTTTCATATCAAAAACCTCCTAAAGTTCACACCATTGTGATAATGATACAGTTTCATTTTAACACGGCAATAATGGTCTGTCAACCATTATTATCCTGTTTTATCCACCTTTTTTCCATAAAAAAGTTCCCCATCCACATCTGGCAAAATACGTGGGCGCTGCAAAGAATGCAGCGCCCACGGTTTTATTTATTTACTTGCCGCAAAAATCCTTTGCAACTTCCACAATGTGCTCTGCAGTCAAACCGAACTGCTTCAGCAGCGCTGCCGCAGGACCGGAGTGGCCAAACGCATCGTTAACGCCGATGCGGCGTACCGGTGTGGGGCACTTTTCGGACAAAACAGCGCAAACTGCTTCACCCAGACCGCCGATAACGGAGTGCTCTTCGCAGGTAATTACCTTACCGCACTTCTTGGCAGCGGCAACTACCAGCTCCTCGTCCAGAGGCTTAATGGTTGCCATATTGATAACCATTGCGTTGATGCCCATCTCAGCAAGCTGCTCACCGGCAGTGATTGCCTCATAAGCCAGCAGACCGTTGGCGATAATCGCCACATCGGTGCCGTCCTTTACAATCTCACCCTTGCCAATCTGGAACTTGTAATCCTCACTGTGGAACACAGGCACAGCCAGACGGCCAAACCGCAGATACACAGGACCTTCCATCTCGTAGGCAGCCTTTACCGCAGCCTTTGCCTCCACATCGTCAGCAGGGCAGATAACGGTCATACCGGGAATGGAGCGCATCAGCGCAAAATCCTCGCAGCACTGGTGAGAAGCGCCGTCCTCACCGACGGAAATACCGCCGTGGGTAGCGCCGATTTTTACATTCAGGTGGGGATAGCCGATGGAGTTACGCACCTGCACAAAGGCGCGGCCGGCGGCAAACATAGCAAAGCTGGACGCGAAGGGCACCAGACCGGCAGTCGACATACCGGCAGCGGCGCAAATCATATTCGCCTCAGCAATACCAAAATCAAAATGACGCTCGGGGAAGGCCTTCTGGAAAGTACCGGTCTTGGTAGCGCCTGCCAGGTCGGCATCCAAAACTACCAGATTCTCGTGCTCTGCGCCCAGCTCCTTCAAAGCAGCGCCGTAGCTGTCCCGGGTTGCAACTTTTTTCAATTCTGCCATAATTACGCCTCCAATTCTGCCATCTGAGCCTTCAGCTCAGTCATTGCCTGTGCGTACTCAGCATCGTTGGGCGCCTTGCCGTGCCAGCCGGCATTGTTTTCCATATAGGAAACACCCTTGCCCTTGGTGGTGTTCATAACAATTGCGAAGGGCTTGCCCTTAGTCTGCCGTGCCTCCTTGAACGCTTCTTCCAGTTCTTCAAAGTTGTGGCCGTCCACAGCCTTTACCGCAAAGCCGAAGGCTACCAGCTTGGCCACGATGGGGTAGGGGCTCATAACGTCGGCGATGTTGCCGTCAATTTGCAGACCGTTGTTGTCCACAACGATGCACAGGTTGTCCAGCTTATAGTGGGCAGCCGCCATACAAGCCTCCCAAACCTGACCTTCCTGAATTTCACCGTCGCCCAGCAGCGCGTAAACACGGTTGGTCTTGCCGGTGTGCTTGGCAGCCAGCGCCATACCGGTGGCAACGGAGATGCCCTGACCCAGAGAGCCGGTGGACATATCTACGCCGGGTACTGTGTTCATATTGGGGTGGCCCTGCAGATAGGAATCAATGTGCCGGAAAGTGGGCAAATCTTCCACAGGGAAGAAACCGCGGTTGGCGAGTACAGAGTACAGACCGGGTGTGGTGTGGCCCTTGGACAGAACAAAGCGGTCCCGATCCTCCCACTTGGGATTCTTGGGGTCGATGTTCATTTCCTTAAAATACAGATAGGTGTAAACCTCCGCAGCAGACAGGCTGCCACCGGGGTGTCCTGCCTTCGCGCCGTATGTAGACTCAATTACGCCCATACGAACTTTGCAGGCAGTGATTTGCAGTTGCTTTTTTTCACTGGAAGTCATAATTTTCCTCCTTCATTAAATCTTGTCTTACCAAGACGGATGCGCTGTTTTCAGCGTTAGTGTCATCTGGAATATAGTACCATTAAAGGCGCAAAGTTGCAAGCCCTTCACGGGAAATATTTCCCTACGCCTGCTTGCTCTGGCGGAATACCACAAATTTGAAGTACAGAAACTCCAGTACAAAATTGACCACCATCGTCAGCGCCTCTACCAGCAATCCGTTCCACTGTGCATCGGCAGCCAGCTGACCCAGATACGCAGATGTGGGGGTGAATACCAGATAAAACGCCGCTACCTTCAGCATGGCCACCGGGATATTTCCCGATGCGCCAAAGGTATATTTCCGGTTTAATGTAAAATTCCACAGCACCGACAGCACCAGTGCCGTAATGTGGCAGACCCAGAACAGGCTTTCATCACCTTTGAGCAAAACCTCGTAAAGCAACGTAAAGCTGCCCGCCTGAATCAAGCCGGCGGAAATCGAGAAAATGCCGTACTTGATTGCCTGCATAATGGATTTCTTTTTCATAAAGTACCCCTTTTAGGGCAGCACACGTCTGGGTACTACGCGGAATCCGTCGTATGCCATACGGAATGCCTCTGCATAGGGTACGCCGCACTGGGTGCCTCTGTATTTTGCGCTGATAATGGTATTACGGAAGAAGCTTTCGTCCTCGTTTTTGTTGTCCTTAAAATTGTGGCTCATCCAGTCAATCTGGCTCTTATGCTCATAGCACATTGCCATTTTGGTTTCCATTTCTTCGGTGATGTCCACATATTCCGTAGGCACAAATCCGATGCCCAGCACAGGCTCAAAATACGCAACCAGCGGAATCTTATCATAGGGAGGCGCCTGTGTTTCAATTTTTGCCACAGGAATCATAATAGGAATGTCAGTAACAATCTTGCTGGTCAGCTCGTGATCCGGATTGTAGTCCTTGGGCGGGTGGGTGATAATCAGGTCCGCCTTGCAGTATCTGACCAGATTGATAAACGCCAGTCTTGCCTCCCGGGATTCAAAGAACATCTCATCATCATAGTCAAGACAAATGTACTCTGCGCCGATGTGGGCAGCTGCCCGTCTTGCCTCCTCCTTGCGGACTCTGGCAGTTTCCTCCATCGACATTGTGGCAGAGCCAATATTGCCGCTGGTAGCAGTTGCTGTAAAAACCTTATGTCCCTGCTTGGCGAATTTTGCAAGTGTGCCGCCGCACTTCAGGTCCACATCGTCCGGATGGGCGCCGATTGCCAGAATATTCATTACTGTTTCCTCCTTGTATAACTGCATTTATCTTGCCGGATTTTCCAGCACTTTACCTGTGTATTGTAGCACCATCTGCGACGGATTACAACAAAGATTTTTCTTTGACATTGCTGTTTTTACAAAAAACACAGCTGCTAAACGCAGCTGTGCTTTTTTCTGTATTACAGCTTAGAAAAACCGTGGCTGTTCACAAGCGCGTCCAGCTTGATTCCCGCTTTGCACATAGGACAATCGTGAGACGGATAGCACTGGTAGTTTTCCAAATCGTTGGGGTTAAAGATGGAATGCACCGGCAAGCCTCTGCATTCCTTGGCTGTGGAGAAAATTGAGGCAATTCCCGCTACTGCTCCTCCGTAATACTTTACCGCGTCCACAGCCGCTTCTACCGTCTTGCCCGATGCTACGGATACCGCTAAAATGATTACGTTCTTGCCGGAAATCATAGGTACGATATTATCTCTGAACAGCAGCTGGCTGCCGTTGTGGGTTTCCGGTGTAACCACATAAATAGATTTTTGCGCGTTGATATGCATATAGTCTGCCTTGGACAGGCAGTTTGCAAGGCAGGTGCCGATAACCTCAGTGCCGTCCAGACACAAAACCGTATCCACCACTGTATCTGTGTAGTAATAGGAAGCCAGCTTTTCAGCTACCGCTTTTGCTTCGGAAAGTTGCGCTTTTTGTAGCACTACATCAATATAGTAGTTGCTGTGGCAGTTGCTGGTAGCAAAGTGTCCCATAGCGACACGCAGGGGTAAATCGCTCCGTTTTGTTGCAAATTCCATTACATTTAATGTAGGCATAACGTAACCTCCTTGTATTTGCTTGGTATTGCTAATTTTACACCATCTACCACTCTATGGCAAGAAAATTTTTCACGCGGTTAAATATAGGCTGCATTAAAATAAGCATAAATACAGTGAAATCGCGCTGACGCACGGTGAAATCAAAGACTTTCGCCTTTGGTGAAATCTTTTTCTGTGCAAAAAGTGAAATTAAATCCGTCCTCAAACCCGACGGAGTCAAATTTCATCACCAAGTGATTTCACCCATCGAAGATGGATTTATCCCGTCTGTTAGGGCGGATTTAGCTAAAAAAAGGACTTCACTTTCGTGAAGTCCTTTTTCTGGCTCCCCTTGTTGGACTTGAACCAACGACCTGCGGATTAACAGTCCGTCGCTCTACCGACTGAGCTAAAGAGGAATATGAGTGTTGGCATTACCTATCTTCCCAGGCAGTCGCCCGCCAAGTATTGTCGGCGCAGATGTGCTTAACTTCTGTGTTCGGGATGGGAACAGGTGGACCCACATCGCAATCAATACCAACTCATTTGGATGGCTGTTACACCATCTTTTATAATCAAAAGCCGTACGGCTTTCAATTTCGCTTTCATTCTAGCACCGGTAATGCGATTTGTCAACTACTTTTCATAGCCACATTTCGCGCCTTGTACCTTCAAAACTGAACATTGCTCTATATTCTGCATTAGGTTTGGTCAACACTGAGCCTGCTTTAGATCAAGCTTTCGGCTTATTAGTATCAGTCAGCTAAATATGTTACCACACTTACACCTCTGACCTATCAACGACATAGTCT
>JAZRGQ010000079.1:0-3094 GCA_045644405.1 Faecousia sp. | reverse complement strand
CACTCCGGCGACTCTGTTTCTGTGTATCCCACCTTCTCCATTTCCAATAAGGTGAAGGGCATTATTCTGCAGTACGCCAAGAAGCTGGGCCTGGGTATCGGCATTGTAGGCTTGTTCAATATTCAGTTCATTGTGGATAAGGACGACAATGTGTTCATCATTGAGGTGAATCCCCGTTCTTCCCGTACTGTGCCGTTCTTGAGCAAGTCCACCGGATACTCTCTGGCAGATATCGCTACCGAGGTTATCCTGGGTAAGACACTGAAGGAGCAGGGAATCTTCGATATTTATCCCGAGGAAAAGAATCGCTGGTATGTAAAAGCGCCTGTATTCTCCTTTAATAAAATCCGCGGCTTAGATGCCTACCTGTCTCCGGAAATGAAGTCTACCGGTGAAGCAATCGGTTATGACAGCACAATGAACCGCGCATTGTATAAGGCGCTGCAGGCGTCCGGTATGCACCTGCAGAACTACGGCACTGTGCTTGCTACCATTGCAGACAAGGATAAGGAAGAGGCACTGCCTTTGATTCGCCGCTTCTACCAGCTGGGCTTCAATATTGAGGCGACCTACGGTACAGCGCAGTTTTTGAAGGCAAACGGTATTCGCACCCATACGCTGTGCAAAATCAGCGAGGGCAGCGACGAAATTCCCACAGCCTTAAGACAGGGGCATATTGCTTATGTAATCAACACCAAAGACCCTGCCGCGCCCGGAACTGACGGCCTGCAGATTCGTCAGATTGCAACAGAGCACAATGTATCCCTGTTTACCGCATTGGATACTGTGCGTGTTCTTCTGGACGTATTGGAGGAAACCACATTGACAATTTCTACCATTGATGCCTAAGGAGAGCATATGAAACAGGGGATTTTTGAAATTATTGAAAATACTGCCCTGACAGAGTCTGTCTATAAAATGGTCTTGCGGGGGGACACCTCAGCAATCACCGCGGCAGGTCAGTTTGTCAATATTCAGCTGGACGGCTTATATCTGCGGCGTCCGATTTCTGTGTGTGATTTGCAGGGGGATACCTTGACCATCGTGTATAAGGCGGTAGGTAAGGGTACCGAGCAAATGGCGAAAATGGGCGCCGGCGAAAAGCTGGACGTGCTTACAGGACTGGGTAACGGCTATGATCTGACTCTGTCGGGAGAAAAGCCGGTGCTGCTGGGCGGCGGTGTTGGTGTGCCGCCGATGTACCTGCTGGCAAAACGCCTGATTGAACAGGGCAAGCAGGTGCAGGTGATTCTGGGCTTTAATACAAAGTCTGAGCTTTTCTATGAAAAAGAATTTCAGGCGCTGGGCGCCCGGGTAACAGTTACCACCGTGGACGGCTCTTATGGAATCAAGGGCTTTGTTACCGATGCGCTGAAGCAAATGCAGTATTCCTACTTTTACACCTGCGGTCCGGAGCCTATGCTGAAAGCTGTGCATCGGGCAGCGGAAACCTCCGGTCAGATGAGCTTTGAGAAACGTATGGGCTGCGGCTTTGGCGCTTGTATGGGCTGTTCCTGCAAAACGCTCACCGGTTACAAACGTATCTGCAAGGAAGGTCCTGTGATGAAGAAGGAGGAAATACTGTGGGAAGATTAAGTGTAAATCTGTGCGGAATTTCTCTTGAGAATCCTGTGATTCCTGCCTCCGGTACATTTGGCTTCGGCTACGAGTATGCAGAGCTGTACGACATTAACTGTTTGGGTACATTCTCCTTTAAAGGCACTACCAAAGACCCGCGCTTTGGTAACCCCACACCCCGCATTGCAGAATGCACTGCCGGTATGATTAACGCGGTGGGTCTGCAAAACCCCGGTGTGGAAAAGGTGGTTTCCGAGGAACTTCCCAAGCTGAAAAAATGCTTTCATAAGCCGGTAATGGCAAATGTCAGCGGCTTCAGCATTGAAGAGTATGCCTACACCTGCGAAAAGCTGGATAAGCAGGAGCAGGTGGGCTGGCTGGAAGTAAATGTAAGCTGCCCCAATGTTCACGGCGGCGGCATGAGTTTCGGCACTGACCCGAAAGCGGCTGCGGAGGTTACCGCAGCGGTTAAGAAGGTTACCACAAAACCGGTGATTGTTAAATTAAGTCCCAATGTAACTGACATTGTGTCGATTGCAAAGGCTTGCGAAGACGCAGGCGCAGACGGCATCAGCCTGATAAACACGATGCTGGGTATGCGCTTTGACCTGAAAACCCGCAAGCCGGTAATTGCCAATAAAATGGGCGGCTTCTCCGGCTCCGCAATTTTTCCGGTTGCGGTAAGAATGGTGTACGAGGTGGCAAATGCTGTAAACATTCCCGTTGTGGGTATGGGCGGCGTTTCCAGCGCCGAAGACGTGATTGAGATGATGCTCGCCGGCGCAACCGCGGTAGAAATTGGCGCGGCGAATCTGATAAATCCCTTTATCTGCCGGGATATTATCAGCCAGCTGCCTGCGGTTATGGATAAGTATAAAATAAACACATTAAGTGAAATTATAGGAGGCGGAAAATAATGGGTAAGGACGTAATTGTAGCTTGCGACTTTGCGAGCGCCCAGCAGACATTTGCATTTTTGGACAAGTTCACAGACCGCAAACCTTTTGTAAAAATCGGTATGGAGCTGTATTACGCAGAGGGTCCTGCTATTGTCCGTGAAATCAAAGCCCGCGGGCATAAGATTTTTCTGGATTTGAAGCTGCACGACATTCCCAATACTGTAAAAAAGGCGATGGCTGTACTCAGCAATCTGGACGTGGACATTACAAATCTGCACGCAGCCGGCACAAAGAATATGATGCAGGCAGCGCTGGAGGGTCTGACCCGGCCGGACGGCAGCAGACCGCTGCTGATTGCGGTTACTCAGCTGACCTCTACCGACCAGCAAAGTATGGAAAATGACCTGATGATTCACGCGCCTATTGACGAAGTGGTTATGCATTATGCAAAGTGCGCCGAAGAGGCAGGCCTCGACGGCATCGTATGCTCTCCTCTGGAGGCTGGCAAGGTCCACGAGACCTGCGGAAAGCATTTCCTGACCGTTACCCCCGGCGTGCGGTTTGCCGACGGTGATGTGGGCGACCAGAAGCGGGTAATGACACCTGCGCAGGCAAAA
>JAZRGQ010000078.1:0-8453 GCA_045644405.1 Faecousia sp. | reverse complement strand
GGTGCCTTTTGCTGCCACCAGATCCTGATGGGAGCCGCGCTCGATGATGCGACCCTGGTCCAGCACCATAATGCAGTCCGAATTTTTTACGGTGGAGAGCCGGTGGGCGATTACAAAGGTAGTTCTGCCCTGCATCAGAGCGTCCATACCCTTTTGCACCAGCGCCTCTGTGCGGGTGTCGATGGAGGAGGTGGCCTCGTCCAGAATCATTACCGGCGGATTCGCCACAGCGGCGCGGGCAATGGCAATCAGCTGCCGCTGTCCCTGACTGAGCTGGGCGCCGTTTCCGGTGAGCTGGGTGTTGTACCCCTCCGGCAGGCGGGTGATAAAATCGTGGGCGTTGGCGGTTTTCGCTGCCTGGATACATTCTTCATCGGTGGCAGACAGATTGCCGTAACGGATATTTTCCATTACGGTGCCGGTGAACAGGTTGGTTTCCTGCAGCACCACGCCCAGAGAACGCCGCAAATCTGCTTTGCAAATTTTGTTGATATTGATGCCATCATAACGGATTTTTCCGTCGGCAATATCATAGAAGCGGTTAATTAGATTTGTAATTGTGGTCTTGCCTGCGCCGGTAGCGCCAACAAATGCCAGCTTCTGTCCGGGATTTGCATACAAAGATACATCGTGCAGCACTGTCTTTTCCGGCACGTAGCCAAAGTCTACGTTGTACATTGTAATGTCGCCGGTAAGCTTGGTGTAGGTGATAGAGCCGTCTGCCTGGTGGGGGTGCTTCCACGCCCACTGACCGGTGTGATGGTCGCATTCGGTAATTGTACCGTCCGCATCGATGGTGCAGTTGACTAAGGTTACATAGCCCTCGTCTTCTTCCACAGGCGCGTCCATCAGCTCAAAAATACGCTCCGCGCCGGCAAGCGCCATAACGATGGCGTTGATTTGGTTGCTCAGCTGACTGATGGGCTGGTTAAAGGTCCGGCTCAGCAGCAGGAAGGTAACCAGATTGCCCACACTCAAAAGCCGCTCCTCAGAGGCAATGGCAATAAGACCGCCTACAATCGCCAGAATGGCGTACTGGATATAGCCCAGATTG
The DNA here is from genome assembly GCA_045644405.1 of Faecousia sp. Lineage (GTDB taxonomy): Bacteria > Bacillota > Clostridia > Oscillospirales > Oscillospiraceae > Faecousia. The sequence goes on along the minus strand of JAZRGQ010000078.1, from coordinate 7,399 downwards.
TTGTTGACGGGACCCATCATATTGGTAAACGCGCCTGCCTTAAAGGCATTGCGCCGCAAATCTTCGTTCAGCGCGTTAAATTCTTCCTTACAGGTTTCCTCGCGGCAGAAGACCTTTACCACCCGCTGGCCTTGAATCATCTCCTCGATGTAGCCATTGAGCGCGCCGAGCTTTTTTTGCTGGGTGATAAAAAACTTTGCCGAGTGTCCTACCACAAATTTGGTTACCAGCACAATGCAAAATACTGTGATGACCATCACGCCGGTTAAAATCAGCGAGGTGGAAAGCATGGTAACCAGCACCACCAGCAATGTGGAAATGGAGGAAACGCACTGGGGAATGGACTGGGAAATCATCTGGCGCAGGGTGTCGATGTCGTTGGTGTAGCGGCTCATCAAATCGCCTGCGGGGTGGGTATCAAAGTACCGCACCGGCAGCCGCTGCATATGGCGGAACATAGAATCGCGAATGGTTTTCTGTGTGCCTTGGGTAACACCGACCATCAGATAGTTATAAAGGAACGAAGAAACCATACCCACCAGATAAATCGCCGCCATCATAATCAAATAGCGGATCAGGGGCTGATAATCCGGTGTGGTCTGACTGAGCATTGGCCGGATATAGGTATCAATCAGCGTGCCCAGCGATTTGGAGCTCATACTCTGCGCCACCGCCGACAGCAGAATACATACTACCACCACAATCAGGGTCAGTTTGTATTTTGCCATATAGCCCAGGAGGCGGCGAATGGTCTTTTTGGGATTTCTGGCTTTTCTGCCATCACCTTTCAATTTTACAGGGGGCATTACACTTCGCCTCCTTTCTCCTGGGATTCAAAGACTTCCCGATAGATAGAAGAGGTCTTTAGTAGTTCGTCGTGGGTGCCTTGCGCCACAATTTTGCCGCCGTCCATTACCACAATCAAATCCGCGTCCCGAACTGAGGCTACCCGCTGGGCGATAATCAGTTTGGTGGTGTCGGAAATTTCCTCGGCAAACGCTTTGCGAATGGAGGCGTCGGTGTGGGTATCCACCGCGGAGGTGGAATCGTCCAGAATCAGGACCTTTGGCTTTTTCAGCAGGGCGCGGGCAATACAAAGCCGCTGCCGCTGACCGCCGGATACGTTGGTGCCGCCCTGCTCAATATAGGTGTCGTATCCGTCGGGGAAGTTCATAATAAAATCGTGGGCGCAGGCCTGCCTGCAGGCTTGCTCCATCTGCTCGTCGGTGGCGTCGGGGTTGCCCCAGCGCAGGTTTTCCCGGATTGTGCCGGAGAACAGCACATTCTTTTGCAGTACCATAGAAACATTGTTGCGAAGTTCGTGAATGTCATAATCTCTCACGTCCACGCCGCCTACCAGCACACTGCCGGCAGATACGTCATACAATCGGGGAATCAGCTGCACCAATGTGGATTTTCCGGCGCCGGTGCCGCCTAAAATGCCTACGGTCATACCGGACCGGATTTCCAGATTGATAGAATCCAGCGCATTGCGGTCAGCTTCTTTAGCATAACGGAAGCAGACGTTGCGGAAGGAAACAGAGCCGTCCGCTACCTGCGTTACCGGCGCGTCCGGCTGGGTTAAATCCGGTGTTTCCACCAGAATTTCGCAGGTGCGGCGCAGGGGCGCGCGGGACATTGTCAGCATTACGAATACCATAGAAAGCATCATTAAAGATGTGAGAATCTGTCCGTTATAGGTGAACATAGAGCTGAGCTGTCCGGTGGTTAAGCCCAGCGCCGGATTGTTGCCGGAGCCGACCACCATTGTGGCGCCAAGATAGGAAATCACCAGAATGCAGGTGTAAACAGCCAGCTGCATAAAGGGATTGTTCAGCGCCATAATCCGTTCTGCTTTGTTGAAATCCTGAAATACCTGCTGGGAGATGTCGGAAAATTTGCGGATTTCCTCATCTTCACGAACAAAGGATTTTACCACGCGGATACCGTGCAGATTTTCCTGCACCACATTGTTCAGCTTATCGTAGGTTTTGAACACCCGATCGAAAATGGGGCGTACCGTTTGAATCAGAGTAAACAGCGCTACCGCCAGCAAGGGCAGAGTGATGCCGTAAATGATGCACAGCCGGGGACTGATGGAGAAGGCTTTGGTAGATGCCAGAATCAGCATCATAGGGCAGCGAATCGCCATACGGATACACATTTGAAAGCTCATTTGCAGCATAGCCACGTCGGTGGTCAAACGGGTAACGATAGACGAGGTGGAGAATTTATCAATGTTGTGGAAATCGTAGGTCTGCACCCGATGATACATATCCTGCCGCAGATTTTTGCTGAAGCCGGTGGCCGCGTTTGCGGCAAATACCGCAGATGCCACGCCGAACAGCAGGGAAATCATCGCGTACAGCACCAGCTGCCCGCCGTAGCGTAGCACCGCCTGCATATCCTGCAGCTCTACGCCGTAGTCTACGATTTTGGATAGTACCGCCGGAATTTGCACTTCCATAAATACTTCGCCAATCATACACACAGGGCTTAACAATGCAGCCCATTTGTACTCCCGAACACATCGGATTAAGCGTTTTATCATACTGATGGTCCTCCTTCCGCCGGTTATTGTGTAGAACAATGAAACCTGACGGGGTAAGCAAATAAAAGTTTCTTATAGTTTACCATATTTGTAGCTTGATTCGCAATAGAGTTTTTTAATCTTAACAATTTATTAACGGGAAAGGCGGATTTGTGAAAAATGCCCCTTGAAAAATGGCGGGGGATACAGTATGCTTTAACTATCATAAGGAAAAAGAGAGGATTTGAGAGTATGGCCATTGTATCGCCGTCTGTTCTTGCGGCTGATTTTGCAAATATGGAGCGGGACGTAACCGCTGCTGCCAATGCGGGCGCAAAGTGGTTGCACCTGGACGTGATGGACGGGTTGTTTGTACCGAACATCTCCTTCGGTCCGGCTATGGTCAAGGCCATTCGCCGGGTGTCGGATCTGGTGCTGGACGTGCATTTGATGATTGACCGGCCGATACGGTATATCCAGCAGTTCTGCGATGCAGGGGCGGATTATCTGACGATTCACGTAGAGTCGGATACGCCGGAAAATACCTGCGCTGCGCTGGAGAAAATCCGGGCGCTGGGCGTTAAGTGCGGCATCGTGCTGAAGCCGAAAACACCGGCAGAGGCTGCAAAGCCGTATCTGGACAAGGTGGATATGATTCTGGTGATGACGGTGGAGCCGGGCTTCGGCGGACAGAAGTTTATGGGCGATATGATGCCCAAGGTCAAGCAGCTGCGGCAAATGCTGGACGAGGTGAATCCTGCCTGCCATCTGGAAGTGGACGGCGGCGTGGATCTGCAGACCTGTCAAACCTGTAAAGAGAACGGCGCTGATGTGCTGGTTGCCGGCTCTGCGTTTTTTGGAGCGCAGGATATGGCGCAGTTTACAAGTCAGCTGGAAGGCTAAAAAAATTCCCCTGTGTGGCAAAAGCCACACAGGGGATTTCTTTTTAGTCGTTAAACTCCCACAGGGTTTCACGAATGATTTCACAGACAGTGGGGTGGGGGAAGATGATCTGCCGCGCGTCATTGACCCGCAGCTGCATCTCCAGCATAGCTGCCGCGCCCCAAATCATCTCGCCGGCGTATGCGCCAATCAAGTGGACGCCCATAACGGTGCGCTTCTTTTTATCCACCAGAATCTTGCACAGACCGTCGCCGCCCTCGTTTTCTGCGACAAATCTGCCGGAATACCGCATAGAAAGGGACTTTACCTCGTACTCCAGACCCTTTTCAATGCATTCTTCCTCAGTCTTACCCACAGAGGCAACCTCCGGCTGGGTGTAGATAACGGAAGGATTGGCGTGGTAGCGCATAGCGTCCTTCTTGCCCAGAATGTTATTAACTGCGACCTCGGCTTCGCGGTAAGCGGTGTGCGCCAGCATATGGTGTCCGTTTACGTCGCCGATGGCATAAACGCCGTCCACGTTGGTGCGACCCATTGTGTCGGTGCGGATACCCTTTCTGTCAAATGTAACGCCGATGGTTTCAAGACCGAGACCGGCTGTGTTGGCAAATCTGCCGATGGAAAGGAGCACCTTCTCAGCGGGAACATTCAGGCTCTGACCGTTGGGCGCTTCCGCGGTAACAGTACCGGCAGAAACGCTGAGGCATTTATGTCCAAGCAGGAAGGTAACGCCGATGCTTTCCAGCTCCTTTTGCAGCATAGAGCTGATTTGACGGTCATTGGCACCGGCAATGTGGTCCAGCATTTCAATGACAGTTACCTTTGCGCCTGCGGTGGCATAGTAGGCAGCCATTTCCAAACCGATAACACCGCCGCCGATGATGGCCAGAGTAGCGGGCACTTCCTTCAGCTCCAGAATCTCACGGTTGGTCAGCACAAAGTCGCCCAGATTTTCCTTGACACCGGGGATAGGGGGAACAACTGCGGAAGAACCGGTGGCAATAATCAGCTGCTTGCCGGTGTATACTGTTCCGGCAGCGGATACGGCAAAGCCTGCATCGCTGCGACCCTGAATGGTGGCTTCCTCCATTACGGTGGTAACGCCTGCTGCCTTCAGCTTTCCACGCACACCGGAAACCAGGGTGCGTACAACACGGCCTTTACGGGCAATTACCGCAGCCTGATCCAGCTTTACATCACCGCAGGTAACGCCATAGGCGTTTGCGTGCAGGGCGTGGGCATAAGTCTTAGCGGAGTTCAGCAGCGCCTTGGAGGGAACGCAGCCTTCGTTCAGGCAGACGCCACCCAGAGAGCGCTTTTCAAACAGCAGGGTTTTCAGACCTGCGTGGGCAGCGCGTTCTGCGGCAAGATAGCCGCCGGGGCCGCCGCCGATAACAATCAAATCAAACTGTTCCATATTTGTTACTCCTCTTTAGTTATGAAAAATATATTCTTCTGCTTGTTGGGCTGCCATAGCGCCGTCGGCGGTGGCAGTAATGATTTGCCGTAAATGCTTTGCGCGCACATCTCCGGCGGCAAAGACACCGGCAATATTGGTGCAGGTGGTTTCGTCGGCAAGGATATAGCCGGAGGAATCCAGCTCCAGCTGGTCTGCGACCAATCCGGTAGCAGGGGTATAGCCGATACATACAAACACACCGTCGCAGGAAAGCTCGGTTTTCTCGCCGGTTTGCACATCGGTCAGCTGCACACCGGTCAGCACCTGATCCTGCAGCAGGGCGGAGACTACACTGTTCCAGTGAAACTCCACATTTTCCGTATTTTCCAGCTGCCGGTGATAGACGCGGGTAGCGCGCAGCGTATCGCGCCGGTGTACCAGCATTACCTTTTTACAAATGCGGGAAAGCTGCAGCGCTGCCGCAGCTGCGGTATCACCGCCGCCAACTACAACTACAGTTTTATTCCTGTAGAACATACCGTCGCAATGGGCGGAGTAGCTGATACCGGCGCGGATAAGCGCCGATTCCTCCGGAAGCCCTAAGGGGGTGGGGGAAGCACCGGCGGCATAAATAACGGTTTTAGCAAGCAGCGTATCGCTGGCGGTACGGACAACCTTTGGCTGGGCGTGTAAATCAAGCTCTACAACTTCGCTGAACTGGCTTTTTGCGCCGAACTGTTCTGCGCCGGCTTTCATATCCTGTCCTAAGGTAAAACCGTCCAGTCCCTGAGGAAAGCCGGGGTAGTTTTCAATTTGAGAAGTCAGCGCCATTTGCCCGCCTGCGGCGGTCTTTTCCAGCACCAGCACGTCCAGACCGGCTCTTGCTGCGTATAACGCGGCGGTATAGCCGGCAGGCCCGCCGCCGATAATAATACTGTCATAAATATGAGAACCCATAAAATTTACGCCTCCTTTTTCTTAGAATGCCCAAAAAAAGTGGAAAATTCCGTGTTTTATCATACGTTGACAGACTATCGCCAATGCATTATACTACAAAATAAGAAGATTTGCTACTAGTTTGTAAAAAAAATCCATTTTTCAGAAAAAATAACTGGGCAGAGGCGGGCGTTTCTTCCAGATTTGGTTGAAATGCTGGAATTTGGCGCAGTACGGATACTGTTTGCGGGCATTGACCGCCGGCAATCACGCATAAACTCCTGTGAAAAACCAATAATGACATATGTAGGAGGGCGCAGCTATGATGTTTCAGGGAAAAACGGTTATTATTACAGGCGCAGGTAAGCCTAAGCCGCTGCAGGATGGCACGGCAGGCTCTATCGGCTACGGAATCGCCACCGCCTTTGCAAAAGAGGGCGCAAACCTGGTGATTACCGGACGCAATATGCAAAAGCTCACCGATGCCAAAGAGGAGCTGGAACGCCTGTACGGCGTTCAGGTGCTGGCAGTGCAGGCGGACGTCAGCGCCGGTGAGGACAATCAGAAAACGGTGCAGGCAGTTGTAGACCGGGCGGTGGAAACCTTTGGCAGAATTGATGTACTGATTAACAATGCCCAGGCATCTGCCTCCGGCGTGCGCATTGCCGACCATACCACGCAGCAGTTTGATTTGGCAATCTATTCCGGTCTGTATGCCGCGTTTTACTATATGCAGGCCTGTTATCCCTATTTGAAAAAGACACAGGGCTCTGTGATTAATTTTGCCTCCGGCGCAGGTCTGTTCGGCAACGACGGACAGTGCTCCTACGCGGCGGCAAAGGAGGGTATCAGAGGGCTGAGCCGTGTCGCGGCAACAGAATGGAGTCCGGACGGCATCAATGTGAATGTGGTGTGTCCGCTGGCGTGGACCACCCAGTTGGAGCAATTTAAGAACGCATACCCCGAGGCGTTTGCCAGCAATGTGCATACACCGCCTATGGGCAGATTCGGTCATACGGAGAAAGATATTGGCAGAGCCTGCGTGCAGCTGGCATCGCCGGATTTCAAGTTTATGACCGGCGAAACACTGACCCTGGAGGGCGGTCTGGGTTTGCGTCCGTAGCCTGAAAACTGAATAATCACCGGGGGAAACGGCAAGTGTCGTTCCCCCGGTTTTCTGTCTGGAGAATTTCGCGTTTTTTGGTCGGATTTTCAGGAAATCCATTGACTTTGCAAACCGGGTGTGGTATCTTTTTAGAGTGATAATGGGAGAATAGTTGCGGATAGGAATATTTCTGCAAACAATCCTCCCAATTTTAACAATTCAGGAGGAAAGAAAAATGAAAAAACTTCTCGCTTTGCTGCTGGCTCTGGTTATGGTACTGGGTCTGGTAGCCTGTGCTCCTGCTGCTGACGATAGCAGTACTCCCGCAACTGACGATACCGCTGCAACTGGCGATACCGCCGATACCGCTGGTAATGATGTTGCTGCTGATTTCAAGGTTGGCGCTATCTACATCAACAGCAAGAACGACACTGCCGGTTACACCTTTGCTCACCACAACGGTATTACCACCGCTATGGAAAAGATGGGTATAAGTCGGATCGTAGCCATGTCGTTCTGTGAGCCA
>JAZRGQ010000077.1:0-4437 GCA_045644405.1 Faecousia sp. | reverse complement strand
TTTCATAGATGGCATCTTTTTCTTTCATCACATCATACAGCCGCTGATTGCCCATAATGACTGTATCCATAATGGTATAGGCGTCATAGGCATTCTGATTCTGCTTGAGTACAGATACCCGCTTTTCCGGGTCCACAAACAGGCTGCCGGAGGTGGATTCCAGCTCGCCGGTGAGAATCCGCAGGAAAGTAGATTTTCCGGCGCCGTTTGCGCCGATAATGCCATAACAGTTGCCGGGCAAAAATTGCAGGTCTACGTGCTGAAACAGCCACTGACCGCCAAATTGCATACCCAGATTATTTATAGTAATCATAGCTTACTCCTTTAATACGCACATAATAATTCATCATAAGTATACCAGAAAATTCCGAATAATCAAGACGTATCTATTATGAACAAACAAAGAATTTTTGCTCTGGGGGTTGCATTTCTGAAAATATGCGGTATAATATTAGCACTCACGCAAAAAGAGTGCTAATTTAACACAAAGGAGTCATAAGCACTAGGGCAAAGAAAAAATTCAAAACTGAGTCCCAGCGGCTGCTGGACTTGATGATTAACTCAATTTACACCAATCAGGAGATTTTCCTGCGGGAAATCATTTCCAACGCCTCCGACGCCATCGACAAGCTGGCATACACCGCCCTGACTGATGACAAGGTTGGCATCAACCGTGAGGAGTTTGCCATCACCATCACCCGTGATGCCAATGCCCGCACACTGACCGTATCCGACAACGGCATCGGTATGAACAAAGAGGAAATGGAGCAGAACTTAGGCACCATTGCCAGCTCCGGCTCTCTGCGTTTTAAGCAGGCGATGGAGAAAAACGAGGACATCGACATTATCGGTCAGTTCGGCGTAGGTTTCTATGCTGCCTTTATGGTGGCTTCCTCCGTTACTGTCATCTCCAAAAAGTATGGTGAAGACACTGCCTGGAAGTGGGAATCCACCGGCGCGGACGGCTATACCGTCCAGCCTGCTGCGAGGGATTGCGCCGGCACCGATGTGATTATGACGCTTAAGCCCGATACAGACGAGGGCAGCTTCTCCCAGTTCCTGGAAGAATACCAGCTGCGCGCACTCATTAAGAAATACTCCGACTATATCCGCTACCCCATTCGTATGGAGGTAAGCAAATCCCGGCCCAAAGCCGATTCTCCCGAGGACAAGCCGGAGTACGAAAGCTACACCGAAATAGAAACCCTCAACTCTATGGTACCTCTGTGGCAGCGGAACAAAAAAGACGTTACTCAGGAGGAATACGACAGCTTTTACCGGGAGAAATTTTACGATTTCCAAAAACCCCTGCACACAATCCACACCAGCGCAGAAGGCACAGTCAGCTTCCAGGCGCTGCTGTTCATTCCCGCCAAAGCGCCCTTTGACTTCTACAGCAAAGACTTCAAGCAGGGTCTGCAGCTGTACTCCTCCGGCGTGCTGATTATGGAGCACTGCGAGGAGCTGCTGCCGGAGCACTTCCGTTTTGTGCGCGGTGTTGTGGACAGCCAGGATTTGTCCTTGAATATCAGCCGCGAAATGCTGCAGCATAACCGGCAGCTTACCGTTATTGCCCGCGGCATTGAAAAGAAAATCAAGTCTGAGCTCACCTCTATGCTGGAAAACCAGCGGGAAAAGTACGAGGAATTTTACACCGTATTCGGCCGTCAGCTAAAATTCGGTACTGTTGCTGACTACGGCGCCCATAAGGCCGCCACACAGGACCTGCTCCTGCTGTTCAGCCACCGGCAGAATAAGCTGGTTACCTTAGCCGAATATGTGCAGGCGATGCCGGAAGGACAGGAGAAAATCTACTATATCCCCGGCGAAAGCACCGACCGTCTTTCCAAGCTGCCTCAGGTACAGGCGTTGGCAGAAAAGGGCTATGATATTCTGCTGCTGACTGACGAGGTGGACGAATTTATTCCCCAGACACTGATGACCTATCAGGAAAAGCATTTCTGCAACGCTGCCACCGAAGATTTGGGTCTGCAGACTGAGGAAGAAAAGAAAGCCATCGAGGAGCGCGCAGAGGAGCTGAAGGGTCTGCTGGACTTTGTAAAGAACACCTTAGGCGAAAACATTCAGCAGGTGCGCCTGTCCGGCAATCTGGGCAACGCTCCTGCCTGTATGGCCCCTGCCTCCGGTCTGAGCTTCGAAATGGAGAAGTATATGCGGCGAGTGAATCCGGATATGCCCATTCCTTCCGAACGGATTCTGGAGCTGAATCCGGAGCACCCTGCTGTGCAGGCAATGCACAGCGCTATGCTCTCGGACACCCAGAAGGCAACCGACTATGCCAAGCTGCTGTGCTGTCAGGCGCAGCTGTTGGCCGACCTGCCGCTGGACGACCCTATGGCCTATACAGAGCTTGTTTGCAAGCTGATGCAGTAATAAAATACGAGCGCTGCCCTTTGGGCAGCGCTCCGCAAGTCTTACCGCAAAAACACAGGGAAAAGGAATAAAACAATCACTTTTACAAAGAATAGAAAAAGTTGTTGCAAAAACCAAAATCCCGTGCTATAATACGGCGTGTGTCCTGCCCTGGACCTACATTGGGATGTCGCCAAGCGGTAAGGCACCAGACTTTGACTCTGGCATTCGTAGGTTCAAATCCTGCCATCCCAGCCATGACTCGCTAGCTCAGTTGGCAGAGCAATTGCCTTTTAAGCAATGGGTCTGGAGTTCGAATCTCCAGCGAGTCACCAAAAAGCAGATACCCAATCGGGTATCTGCTTTTTTATTATCCAATGCATTTTCTAATCAGACACAGCGCCGCCAGATGGGCGGGGTAAAACAGATAGAACAGCCATTGTACCGGCTTAGCATAGGTCAATTTCCTTCCGCTATACATACTTATCGGCAGCAACGCAGCGGTGGCAAACACCTGTACGGGCAGCCCCCGGTAGGCCAAAATCCGCCCGCCGCCGCACCAGAAATTCAGCAACAGCAGCGCCGGTATCTGCTGCCACAGGGCGCCGGTCAGAGCAAACAGCCCTATGATTCCAATTCCCCAGCCGCCGTAGTCGCACCGGACAAATTCCGCCGCCAGCGCAAAGCAAATCAGAATCAGAAGTTTTCCCATGTATTTACGCGCGGCGTCCATACACAGCAGCATAATCGCGCCTAAGCACAAGGTTACCATCACGCTTTGCCCTTCCCAGCTGAACGTGCCAAACAGCAGATAGTCAAAGGGCAGCTCCGACAGCAAAATGCCAATGCCCAGCCGCAGCACGTATTTTTGCGGATTGCGGGTGCGCCGGATACCCTCCACCAGCAAGAAACAGAAGATGGGAAACGCCAATCTGCCGATTATTATCAGCGCCTTGCTGGGATAAACTGTGCTGCCAATATGGCTTAACAGCATACTTCCGCAGGCAATCAGCTTCAACGCCTCCTGCGGCAAACACTTATACTTCACCCTATCCCCTCCTGTCCTGCCATTTATTATAGCACAATCGGGAAAAAAGGCAAATTCTTCGATAAAAAGCAAAGAAACCCCTTGTAAATTATTCCATTTTGGCTTATACTCTTTAATATCTATTCAGGCAAGAGAGGGAACAGATTATGGAACTGATTTCTGTACGCGCGCTTTTCAAAGATACTGCTGCCTACGCAGGAAAAGAAGTTACTGTAGGCGGCTGGGTGCGTAACCGGCGGCCCAGTAAGCAATTCGGTTTTATCGTGCTCAATGACGGCACTTATTTTACACCTTTGCAGGTAGTCTATAATGATACTCTGGAAAATTTCCAGGCCATTTCTAAAATCAATGTGGGCGCCGCGCTGATTGTACGCGGTACTGTGGTGCTGACACCGGATTCTCCCCAGCCCTTCGAACTGCAGCCAACCGAAATCACCGTGGAAGGTCCTTCCACCGGCGATTACCCCCTGCAGCCCAAGCGGCACACAATGGAATTCCTCCGGTCTATCACCCACCTGCGCCCCCGTACCAACACCTTCCAGGCGGTATTCCGTGTCCGTTCTCTGGCAGCAATGGCAATTCACCAGTTCTTCCAGGACCGGGACTTTGTGTATGTGCATACACCTTTGATTACCGGCTCTGACTGTGAAGGCGCCGGCGAGATGTTCCAGGTAACCACCCTGGACTTAAACGATGTTCCCCGCACCGAGGACGGCAAGGTGGATTTCTCTCAGGACTTCTATGGCAAGCCCACAAACCTGACTGTTTCCGGTCAGCTCAACGGCGAAACCTTTGCTATGGCATTCAAGAACATCTACACCTTCGGCCCCACTTTCCGCGCGGAAAATTCCAACACCACCCGCCACGCCGCCGAATTCTGGATGATTGAGCCGGAGATTGCGTTTGCCGACCTGTCCGACGATATGTGTCTGGCGGAGGATATGATTAAATACATCATTGGCTATGTGCTGGAACGGGCGCCGGAGGAAATGGCATTCTTCAACCAGTTTATCGAT
>JAZRGQ010000076.1:0-11336 GCA_045644405.1 Faecousia sp. | reverse complement strand
CTTCCACGCTCATGGGAAAGGTCTGGCTGCCCTGCTTCTGGCTCTTTTCATAGCAGAAAGGACCGTGCCAGTATTCGGCAAGAATGGAGCTTGCCTCCATATCCACCTCTTTTTTGCTTTTCTTCACTACCTGCGGCTCTGCCCGAAAGCGAAATTCGCCGCAGGAGCCGGTGAAGATATTATTCATCGCAAAGGTGTGGAGGGTGGGTATAAACAGCTCACTCATACACAATCTTCCGTCAGTTCTTCCATTTCGTCCAGCAGACGGCCAAACAGCGCCAGAGCCTCCTCCACAGGAGCAGGGTCAGTCATATCCACGCCTGCGTCCTTCAGCAGGTCAATGGGGCTCTTGGAGCAGCCGCCGGACAGGAAGCGGATATAATCCTCAACTGCAGGCTGTCCCTCTGCCAGAATCCGGCGCGACAGCGCAATGGCTGCGGAGTAGCCGGTAGCATACTGGAATACATAGTAGTTGTAGTAGAAATGAGGAATTCTTGCCCATTCCATAGCAATCCGGTCATCAACCACCATATCCGGACCGTAGTACAGTTCGTTCAGCCGGCGGTATTCCTGACACAGAGCATCTGCAGTCAGAGTCTTGCCCTCCTGCGCCATTTTGCCGATGTTCAGCTCAAACTCCGCAAACATCGTCTGGCGGTACAGAGTTCCCTTAAACTGGTCAAGGAAGTGATTGATTAAATATGCCCGTTCCTTCTTATCTGTGGTCTTGCCCAGCAGATATTCCATCAGCAGCGCCTCATTCAAAGTGGAGGCAACCTCCGCTACGAAAATCACATAGCCTGCGTCAATGGGATTTTGCACCTTGTGAGAGTGGTAGGAATGGAGCGCGTGGCCCATTTCGTGCGCCAGCGTGAACTGGCTGTCCAGCGTACCGGAGTAATTGAGCAGCACAAAGGGGTGTACTGCAGCGCCGGCAGAATACGCGCCGCTGCGCTTGCCCTCGTTCTGGTACACATCAATCCAGCGGTTATCAAAGCCCTGCTGCAAAATCTTGCGGTAGTCCTCACCCAAAGGCTCCAGCGCATCGTATACTGTCTGCTTTGCCTGAGCAAAGGGAATCTTCTTATCCACATCTGCCATCAGCGGTGTGTAAATATCGTAGAACCGCAGCTCGTCCACACCCAGCAGCTTCTTGCGCAGCCGCACATAGCGGTGCATTTTGTCCATATTCTTGTGGACTGCCTCAATCAGATTCAGATACACAGAGGTGGGTACATTGGTATTATCCAAAGAAGCCTCAAAGGCGTTGGGATACTTACGTGCCTGGGCAAAGAACTTCAGCTGCTTATTCTGGGCGTCCAGCAGACCTGCGGCAGTATTCTTAAAGCCGGCAAAGCCGTCATACAGGCTCTCATAAGCATTCTTACGCAGTGTCCGGTCGGCGCTCTCTTCACACTTGACAAAAGTACCTTGTGTAACCGGGTGCTTTTCTCCCTGAGAGTCCTCCGCATCGGCAAAGGAGATGTCTGCGTCGGCAAACATAGAATACACAGTATCCGGTGTCTGCGCCAGTTCACCGGCAGCTGCCAGCAGCTTTTCCTCCGCAGCAGACAGCACGTGCGCCTTGCGGCGACGCAAATCCGTCAGGTAGCGGCGGTATCTCTCCAGCGCCGGATACGCGGCATAAAAGCCGTCCAGCACCTCATCGGGAATTGCCATAATCTCCGGTGTTTCAAAGCTGATTGCCGCCTGCAGAGCAACAATTACGCTCATAAACTTACCGGTCATTGCCTGATATTTGGCGTCCCGGGTATCTACGTCTGCCTTGCGCATTGTGTAGTTGCCCAGCAGGTGCGCCTTTTCGTTGACCTGCTCCAATGCCTGCAAAAAGGCATAGAGCGTCTCGCCGCTTTCGCCAAGGCGACCTGCATATCCTGCAAGCGCTGCCTTGTCCTGCTCCACTGTTGCCAGAGTCTGCTCCCACAGTTCATCGCTGGCAAACAAATCCTCGGTTGCCCAGGTATCTTCCTTTGCGATTTCGGAACGCTTCTTGATTTTGTTGGTTTCCGCCATAATGCTGCCTCCTAAGTTTTTTTCTTATTATAGCACAGATATGCAAAAATGCAAAGCTTCAATCCTGCTTTCTGAAAAAATCCTGTTTGACTTTCCCTTCCCATTCGTGTATGATTCTCAAAAGGTAGCGTATACCAAACTCTATTGCAAAACCGAAGGAACAAGTTATGAGCAAGCAACTAAAAAGCAGCTTTGCGCTGCTTCTGGCCACTATTATCTGGGGCTCAACCTTTGTAACCCAAAGTATGGGTATGGACTATGTGGGTCCTTTTACTTTTCAGGCTGTCCGCTGCACCCTGGCCGCCATTGTGCTGCTGCCGGTCATTGCGCTGCGGGACCGGAAACTGAAGGACGGGAAAACATTTTTCTCCCGCTGGGCTGACCCTACCTTATGGAAAGCCGGTCTTCTTTGCGGCGTTCCCCTGTTTCTTGCCTGCAATTTGCAGCAGGTTGGCTTGATGGATACCGATGCAGGAAAGTCTGCTTTTCTGACGGCTATGTACATTGTGTTTGTGCCGATTGTTGGCATTTTCCGGAAGGAAAAGCCCTCAAAAGCCATTCCGCTGAGTGTGCTGCTGGCAGTTGCCGGACTTTACTGCCTCAGCTGCATCGGCGCTCCGCAAATTGCCCGCGGCGATTGGCTGCTGCTGGGCTGCGCTGTGGCATTTTCCCTGCAAATCACCTTTGTGGATATGTATTCCGGCAAGGTAGACCCTATACGGCTGAATGTGATACAGATACTGGTTTGCACAATCCCCTCTGCGGGCATTATGTGGGTGTGGGAAACGCCCTCCTGGTCTGCCATTATAGACTGCTGGTTCCCGCTGTGCTACGCAGGCATCCTCTCGATGGGCATTGCCTACACCTTGCAAATCGTGGGGCAGAAAGACCTGAAGCCATCAATGGCATCGCTGATAATGAGTCTGGAATCGGTATTTGCCGTGCTGTGCGGGTGGATATTCCTCCAGGAACGTCTTACTGCGTGGGAGGCTATCGGCTGCGTGCTGGTTTTCTGCGCTGTGCTGCTATCCCAGCTCCCTGTCAAAAAAACTGTAAACGCATAACAAACGGGCTGTTGCAGCTATCTGCAACAGCCCGTTTTCTCACTTTTTATCTGCAGCTATCAGCCGTTTCATCGCCGCAATGCCGACTTTGATTGCGCCGGAGGTATCCTCCGTCATAGGCATATGCATACCCAGTTTTTCCCGTTCTTGATTCCACACTACGTGGAAACAGCTGCCGCAACGCACGCCCCGCGCCGAGGCGACCACAAACAGGGCTGCCGATTCCATTTCGCTGGACTTGACGCCCAGCCGTTTCCAGCTTTCCCATTTTTGCAGTAAATCGTAGGAAACAGGGCTGTTTTCCGGCGCGTGCTGTCCGTAAAAGGAATCCTTGCACTGCACAATTCCGGTGTGGGTGCGGTAACCCAGTTCCTCAGAGGCTGCCTTTAGAGCGGCTGTTACATCAAAATCCGCTACTGCCGGAAATTCCAAAGGCGCGTATTCCAGCGAGGTATGCTCAAAGCGCACCGCGCCGGTAGCGACTACCACATCACCGGGCTGCACCTGCAAATCGATGCCGCCGGTCGTTCCCACGCGGATAAAGGTGTCGGCGCCAATGGCAACCAGCTCCTCCATCGCAATCGCAGCGGAAGGTCCGCCGATGCCGGTGGAGCATACAGACACCTTCTCTCCCAAAAGGGTGCCGGTGTAAATGTTGTATTCCCGATTGCAGCCTACGTGTACCGGATTGTCAAAATGGGCGGCAATCGCCTCGCAGCGTCCCGGGTCGCCGGGCAAAAATACATATCTGCCCACATCGCCGGGCTTGCAGTGAATGTGAAATTGCATACCAATATCTTGCATACAACCCCTCCTTAAAACAGACTAATCTGGTTGGTTTCCGGAATATCGCCAAAGGCACCTGCCTCTTTGAGCATCTGGATATGGGTCTTGGATACCTTCGGGCAAGCCACCGCCACCTCTTCCACAGACAGGAACTGCTTGCCCTTACGTCCTTCCATCAAGTCCCAAGCCGCGCTTTCACCCAGTCCGGAAATTGCTACAAACGGTGGTCGCAGTTTGCCGTCTTCCGGCAGGAATTTGGTGGCGTGGCTGCGATACAAATCGATGGGCAGGAACTCAAAGCCGCGCAGATAGAATTCATACGCAACTTCCAATGTAGTGAGCAGGTCCTCGTCCTTTGCTGTGGCGCTTTCGTTGTTGTCGATGGCATTGATGTTTTCTACCACCCGTTCCATACCCTTGGTCATCAGTGCCTCGTCAAAACCGCCCTTTTGGCTGCGGCGGTAAAAATAGGCGGCGTAGAATGCCAGCGGGTGATTGACCTTAAACCAGGCAATACGGAACGCCATCATAACATAAGCAACTGCGTGGGCCTTCGGGAACAGATACTTGATTTTCTTACAGGAGGTAATGTACCACTCCGGCACACCTGCGTCCCGCATTTCCTGCTCTGCCCCGTCCGGCAGACCTTTACCCTTACGGACAGATACCATAATTTTGAATGAGCGCAATTCCGGCAGACCGCAGGAAATCAGGTAGAGCATAATGTCACCACGACAGCCGATGGTCTGGTCTACCTGCGCCTGTCCGGATACAATCAAATCCTTTGCGTTACCCAGCCACACATCTGTGCCGTGGGTATAGCCGGAAATCCGCACCAGAAAATCAAACCGCTCCGGTCTGGTATCCAGCAGTACGCCGCGGGTAAATCGGGTGTTAAACTCGGGAACTGCCACCGCGCCGGTGGGACCCAAAATCTTATCATCTTCATAGCCCAGCACCTTGGAAGAAGTGAAAATAGACATTGTACGCTTATCGTCAAGGGGAATTGCTGTGGCGTCAATGCCGGTCATATCCTCCATCATACGAATCATTGTCGGGTCATCGTGGCCCAGCATATCCAGCTTCAGGAGGTTTTCTTCCATAGAGTGGTATTCAAAATGGGTGGTAATCTGGTCTGAATTGGGGTCATCTGCCGGGTGCTGTACCGGGCAGAAATCCCAGATTTCATTCTCCTGGGGGATAACCACCAGTCCGCCCGGGTGCTGACCGGTTGTGCGGCGCACGCCTACGCAGCCAGCTGCCAGCCGGCTGATTTCTGTATTGGTGGCGGTCTTTCCCCTCTCCTCCAGATACTTTTTTACATAGCCAAACGCCGTCTTCTCCGCAACTGTACCTACCGTACCTGCGCGGAACACGTGGGAACGTCCAAACATTTCCGTACAATAGGCGTGGGCATTGGCTTGATATTCACCGGAGAAGTTCAAGTCAATATCCGGCACCTTATCGCCACCGAAACCTAAGAAGGTTTCAAAGGGGATATTAAAGCCCTCCTTGGCAAAGGCTGTGCCACATTTGGGACAAACCGCGTCCGGCAGGTCAGCGCCGCAACCATACCCTTCGGGAACGTCAAATGTTGTGTACTTACATTCCTCATTGGGGCAGCGGTAGTGGGGCGGAAATGCATTCACCTCTGTAATACCGGACAAAAACGCCACAGTAGATGAGCCTACCGAGCCACGGGAGCCTACAAGGTAGCCGTTTTCCAGCGAGTTTTGCACCAACCGCTGGGCAGACATATAAATCACGTCGTAATGGCAGGAAATAATGTCATTAAGCTCTGTTTCCACCCGCTTTACAATCAGCTCCGGAGGATTTTCTCCGTAAAGCCTGTGCATCTTTCCGTACACCAGCTTTTTCAAATCCTCCACAGAATTTTCAATTTTCGGCGCAAACAGATTATGGGGTACCGGCCGCAGTGTTTCGCACATATCCGCAATCAGATTGGGATTTGTAACCACCACTTCATAAGCCGTTTCCTCACCCAGATAAGAGGATTCCTCCAGCATTTCATCGGTGGTGCGCAGGTACAGAGGATTGGGCTTATCTGCATCGTCAAAACCCTTTGTTGCCAGCAGAATGTGCCGGAATACCTCGTCCTCCGGATTCAGGAAATGCACGTCGCCGGTGGCAACCACCAGCTTTCCCAGCTCCTTACCGATTCGCAGGATTGTGCGGTTAAACTGGCGCAACTGCTCTTCGTCCTTCGCCAATCCCCTGTCCAGCATAAACCGGTTGTTTGCGATAGGCTGAATCTCCAAATAGTCGTAAAATTGTGCCAGACGCTTCAGTTCTTCATCGCTGGCGCCCTTGACCACTGCCTGGAACAGTTCGTTGTTCTCACAGGCAGAGCCAATCAGCAGACCTTCCCGCAGCTTTATCAGCTCCGACTTAAAAATCCGCGGCACCCGCTTAAAATGCTTCAAATTGGAATCGGAAATCAAATGATACAAATTGCGCAAGCCCTGCTGATTCTTTGCAAACAGGATAATGTGCTGGGCGTGGCGGCTGTCGCCGCGGTGCTTTGCCCGTATGGGCTCCATCGCAGTATTGATTTTCTGCAGACTGTCTACGCCCTGCTGTGCCAGCTTTTTCAGAAGCCGGTCCATAATCAAGCCGCAAATATGGGCGTCATCTGCTGCGCGGTGGTGATTGAATTCCGGCAGACTCAGCGCGTCTGCAACCAGATTCAGCTTGTGCCTTCCAAGCTCCGGCATCAAATTCTGCGCCAGCACCAGTGTATCAGCAGAGGTAAAAGGATACTCCTTACCCAGTTGGGCGCAGGCCTGCCGCAAGAACGCAGTGTCAAAGTCTGCGTTATGGGCAACCAGTACCCTGCCCCGGGCAAACTCCAAAAATTCCGGCAGTACCTGCTCAAGGGCAGGCGCATCAGCGAGCATTGCGTCTGTAATGCCGGTCAAATCTGTAATTTCACGGCGCAGAGGCTGCTGGGGATTCACAAAGCTCTGGAAGCGGTCTACCGCTTCGCCGTTCTTTATCAACACAGCG
Source organism: Faecousia sp. (assembly GCA_045644405.1). Classification (GTDB taxonomy): domain Bacteria; phylum Bacillota; class Clostridia; order Oscillospirales; family Oscillospiraceae; genus Faecousia. Next base: position 4,425 of record JAZRGQ010000076.1, on the reverse strand, counting down.
CCGATTTCAATAATCCGGTCCTGCTGGGGAGAAAGACCGGTAGTTTCCAAATCAAAGGCTACATACGCCTCGTCAAAGGTCATATCCTGATTGCCTCTGACCACGATTTTATCGTCCACATCATTGATGTAGTAGCCTTCGCAGCCATAAAGGATTTTCATATCCTGGTCGGTGTCCGCCACCTTCAGGTTACCGCCCCACTTCTCCACTGCGTGCAGCGCTTCAGTAAAGGATTGCACGCAGCCGTGGTCGGTGATAGCGATGGCCTTATGCCCCCATTGCGCCGCCAGATTAATCGCCTTTTTGGTGTCAGTCAGCGCGTCCATATTGCTCATTGCCGTATGCAGGTGCAATTCTACACGCTTTTCGCCGGTGGCAGTATCCACCCGCTTCGGTATAGTACCGGGCATAATGGCATAGGGCTTAAGCACCATTTCGTTGGTATAGTTATCCACCAGCAGCTTGCCTTGTACCCGCACAACATCGCCGGTTTTAATATGCTCCAGAATGGGCTTTGCTTCCTTGTTTTCCAGAAAACGGCTCACACGGATTGAGCCCCGGTTATCGGTAACATCAAAGTTAATGACCCAGGCGTTGCGTTTGGTCAACTCTCTGTTTTCCACCTGGAAAACACGGCCTTCTACCACAATGCTGCCCATATCCAGCGACAGCTTTTCCATAGGCACCGGCGTACCCTTAAAGGGCTTTCCGTAAAATGCGTCTGTCTGCTGCGCAGGTTGCTTCTTTTCCGGCGGGGCTACACGGGGCAATTCCTCCAGCGCCGCATCGCGCATCTTTTCCATTGCGGCAAACAATTCTTTTCCCTGCAGCGGTTCTCCCGCGTGGACGCAAATTGTAACTGCAGTGGCAAAGCGCTCCTGCAAATACTTTGTAACCGCCGGAATTGCCTCTTCGACGGTGTCTTTGCCATTGGCCTGCAGATGAATATGCAGCGCTGTTTCCTCCCACTGCCAGTCAGCTCCGGCAAGAGAGCCGCGGCACATAGGATTTTGCGCAACGAACAGCGCCATCAGCTCCTGCGGCTCGATTTTCTGCAGCTGGTCAGCGGGGTGGGTAGCGGTAATAACCAGATTGCGCAGACCGTAGCAATCGCACAGCTCCCCTGCAATCTGCTCCAGGGCAGACTGGGGTATGTACTGCGGTATATGCGCCGCAACCGAAACGCTGCGGTTTTCTGCCGAAATATCTGCAGCAACAATGACCGCCTGCGAAAGCGCTTGCTTAAGCTCCACAGGTGGTTCATAGTCGGAAAACATATTCATTAGCAGTACAGGTTGATTCATACAGTCCTCTTATTGTTTACAGTTTTTCAATTCGTTTCAGAAGCGCCGGCAGCAGCTGCTCATAAGGCAGCTTTTCCACCTGTACGCCCTTTTCAAACAGCATACCGCAGCCGTCGCCGCCGGCAATGCCGATATCTGCCTCTCTCGCTTCTCCGGGTCCATTGACCACGCAGCCCATTACTGCCACAGTAATAGGCTTTTCGCAGTCCTTCAGCGCCTGCTCTACCTGATTGACAAGACCAATCAGGTCAATCTGTGTCCGTCCGCAGGTGGGGCAGGAAATAATGTTGACGCCCTCTTTCCGCAGACCGGCAGCTTTCAGAATATCCTTGGCAGCATAGACCTCCTCTACAGGGTCATCGGTCAGACTCACCCGGATTGTATCACCGATTCCGTCCATTAAAAGCGCACCGATTCCCATTGCGGATTTCATCAGTCCCATACGGACAGGACCGGTTTCCGTTACACCGATATGCAGCGGGTAATCGCACTTTTGCCGAAACAGCCGCGCCGCTGCCACCATACTGGGAACTGTGGAGGACTTCATCGATACACAGGTGTCGTAAAAGCCAAACTTTTCCAAAAGCGCAATATGGGAAAAAGCGCTCTCCACCAAAGCTTCCGGTGTGGGGTGTCCGTACTTTTCCAGCAGCTTTTTATCAAGGCTGCCGCCATTAACGCCGATGCGAATAGGGATTTTCCGCTCCTTGCATACCGCAACAACCGCCTCCACATTGGCCTCACCGCCAATATTGCCCGGGTTAATGCGGATTTTCGAAGCGCCTCCCTCTGCAGACGCAATAGCAAGCTTATAATCAAAATGAATATCTGCCACCAAAGGCAACTCCGACTCTTTGCAAATCTGGGCAAAGGCCGCTGCTGCCGCCTTATCCGGCACTGCCAGTCTTGCAATCTGGCAGCCGGCAGCTTTTAATTTTTGAATCTGGGCAAGGCTGCCGGAAATATCTGTAGTTTTTGTATTAAGCATAGATTGAATGGCTACAGGCGCGCCACCGCCGATAGGCACATTCCCTACAAGAATCTGTCGTGTCATTGTTTTATCCCTTCACTATGGTAAAGATGTCCTTAAACAGAATCACTGCCATCAGCACCAGCAGCAGCACCATACCAACGCCGTGCACATACCCCTCATATTTGGGGTCAAGTTTCTTTTTTGTTACCGCTTCGATGCCGGTTGTCAGCAAAAGACCCAATACCCGACCTCCGTCCAGCGCGGGAATCGGCAAAAGATTCATTACCGCAAGATTAATGGCAATAAAAGCGCCAAAATACAGCATATTCATAAAGGCGTCCAGCGCGGATTCGGAAGCAGCTGCCGTATTGGACATAATCTGCACAATTCCCACAGGACCTGTCATATCCTGCAATCCAGCCTGTCCGCGGACAATCATTTGCAGGCTCAATTTTACAGTACGCACCACATTACAGGCGTTTCTCCAGACATAGCTGATTTTGTTGCCGAAGGTGGCATCCACATAGGAAAAGCTGAAGCCAAAGCGGGGCGCTTCCTCGTTAGGAAACAGGTGCTTTTCCATTTTCAGGTTCTCAAATTGCACCCGCTGACCGTTGCGCTCCACAACCACATCGTGGGTATCTCCACCGTTCAGGGTGAGAATCATATCAAAATCCCCTGCTACGAGGATTTTTTCTCCGTCAATTTCCACCAGGCGGTCGCCAACGTGCAGCTTATCCTCCGCCACCACAGTACAGCCTTCCTCCGCCTGAGCAATCACAGGCTCTACAAACTGTTTGGCAGGCGCAAAAACAATCGCCATCAAAAGCAAACCGGTTATGAAATTCATCGCAGAGCCTGCTACCAGAATTATCAGCCGTTTCCACCACGCTGCTTTCTGGAAAGAATGGGGGTTATCCGTATCCTTATCCTCCCCCTCCATCGCGCAATATCCACCTATAGGGATACAGCGAATGGAATACTGGGTGTCGCCCCGCTTCCATTTCACCAGCGCAGGACCCATAAACAGCGCAAATTCATTCACCTGCACGTGGGAAAGCTTTGCTGTGATAAAATGTCCCAACTCGTGGAGAAAAATCAGCAAGCTGAATAATAAAATGGCAAAAACAATGGTCATATTACGCCTCGCAACTTAAAATTATTTATTCGCCTTCCACCGCTGTCTGACCGCCTGACGCGCCTGACGGTCTGCTTCCAGAATCTGCTCCAGTGTGGGCGTTTGCACAAACGGCGCTGCGTCCACACCGCAGGATACGCAATCGTAAATATCATAGAAACCAATCTGTTCATTTAAGAACATTGCAACCGCTTCCTCATTGGCGCCGTTCATTGCGGCGCAGGCTGTGCCGCCTGCCTTTGCGCACTCCCGCGCCAGAGCTAAGCAAGGGAAGGTTTCCATATCGGGCTTAGAGAACGTCAGCGGCTCGCAGCTGCACAAATCCAGAGCTGCTGCCGGACTTTCGGTGCGCGCAGGATAGGTCAGCGCCAGCTGAATCGGTAAGCGCATATCGGGACTTCCCAGCTGCGCCATCACCGCGCCGTCGGTAAACTCCACCATCGAATGGACAATGCTCTGCCGGTGAATCAGTACGTCCACCTGCTGCACAGGCATATCGTACAAATGCATTGCCTCAATGACTTCCAGACCCTTATTCATCAGCGTCGCGCAGTCAATGGTAATCTTTTCGCCCATTCTCCAGTTGGGGTGGCGCAGGGCGTCCGCTTTCGTAACCGTCTGCAGCTGCTGACGGGTCATCGCATAAAACGGGCCTCCGGAGCAAGTCAACAGCAGGCGCTTAATCTGCCCTTTATCCCGATTTCCCATAAGGCACTGGAAAATTGCCGAATGCTCCGAATCCACAGGGATAATCTGCGCCCCATATTGGCGCGCCTGCTCCATTACCAGCTCACCGGCGCACACCAGGGTTTCCTTATTGGCAAGGCCAATCCGCTTTCCTGCACGGATTGCCGCCAGAGTAGGTATCAGGCCCACCATACCCACCACAGCTGTAATTACGCAGTCCGCCTCCGGTATGATTGCCGCCTGCACAAGACCCTCCTCTCCCCATAAAACCTCTATGGGAAGATCAGCAATTTCCTTTTTCAAAAGGTTTGCCGCCTCTTGTG
>JAZRGQ010000075.1:0-5531 GCA_045644405.1 Faecousia sp. | reverse complement strand
AATACCATATCCATAACCTCCTTTGTGTTATATACCAATTATAGCAATCCTTACACATTTTTCAACAAAAAAATCAGCCGTCCCGAATGGGACGACTGATTTTTTGGAGCTGCTATCCGGTTTGCGGTACCCGGCGCGTTTTGTTTAATGTCTTGGTTTTTGTCTTGGTAACGCACAAATCGCGCCTACCTTTTATGCAAAAACAAAAACCCCAAAGCCGTTGCGGCTCTAGGGTTTTCTTATGGAGCTGCTAGCCAGATTTGAACTGGCGACCTCATCCTTACCAAGGATGCGCTCTACCGGCTGAGCTATAGCAGCATTTGCAGACAGCTTTGGTATTATATCGCAGGCGCAGGAAAATGTCAACCCCTTTTTCAGATTTTTCCGCCACATTACAGAATATTCCCTCTTTTCAAACACAGAAAAACCTGTTATTCTAGTGAAGTACGGAGGTGAGGTTTGTGCAATACCCAAATATGGTGGCAGGACGGTTCCGCAGTCGCCCCAACCGATTTATTGCCCACGTGGAAATTGACTCTCAGTTGCAGGTGTGCCACGTAAAAAACACAGGCCGCTGTCGGGAACTTCTGACACCCGATGCCACTGTCTGGTGTCTTTACGCAGATGCGCCGCACCGCAAGACCAAATATGACCTGATTGCCGTACAAAAAGGCGAACGCCTCATAAATATGGATTCTCACGCCCCCAACGCCGCTGCAGCGGAATTTTTGCAAGCCGGCGGTCTGGGTGTTATTGAAAATTTACGCGCCGAATCTACTTACGGAAACTCCCCGTTTGACTTCTCCTTCCAAAAGCACGGCAAGCCCTGTTTTCTGGAGGTAAAGGGCGTAACGCTGGAGACTGACGGTGTCTGCGCTTTTCCGGACGCGCCCACCCAGCGCGGCGTAAAGCATTTGCAGGAGTTGACCCGACTTGCGCAGGAAGGCTTTGGCGCTTATGTGCTGTTTGTCATTCAAATGCGCGACGTACAGTACCTCCACCCCAACGACAGCACCGACCCTGCCTTTGGCGCCGCTTTGCGGCAGGCGGCGGCTGCCGGCGTTGAAATTTTAGCGATGGATTGCGATGTAGCATATAACGCTATGACAATCCGCCAGCCAGTCCCCGTTGTCCTGTAACAAAGAAGACGGCTCTATTGCCTGTTGCAATAGAGCCGCTTTTTATTGACATTTTTCCAGCAATTCCTCAAGCTGGGCAATGGTTTCAATCTGGTAATCCGGTTGGATGCCCGGCTTTGCAGGTTTATGGGCAGGATTTACCCAGCAGGTAGTGATACCTGCGGCAATACCACCCAGAATATCTGAGCTCAGGCTGTCGCCTACAATCATCGCCCGCGACTTGTCAAAGCCCGGAATTTGCGCAAAGCACCGGTTGAAGAATTCCACGTCCGGCTTATCTGCGCCCAGCAGCTGGGAAATGAAAATATTCTGAAAATGCTCGCTGATATTTGCGCTTGCCAGTTTCCCTTCCTGCACCCTTGCTGTTCCGTTGGTGGTAATGTAGAGCTTATATTTTTTGCTTAAGCGCTCCACCGCCTCTTTTGCGCCGGGCAGGAAATAATGTCCGATAGACAGATTGCGCTCATATTCCCGCGCGCACGTCTGCGGGTCTGCCGCTACGCCCAGCTCACCGAAAAGCTGTACAAATCGACCTACCAGAATCTGCTCACGGGTCATTTCCTTCCGCTCCAGTGCTTCCCAGCAGGCGCGGTTGATGTCTTTATACCGCTTCAGTACTTCCTCTGTTGGGCTGATGCCGAACTGAGGCAGTGTCTGACTGATTGCCACCCGCTCCGCAGCGCCGAAATCTAAAATCGTATCGTCTAAATCCAGAAATAAAAACTCAAACATTTTCCTTCCTCCTGGCAATTTCGTTGGCGATTGCTGCAAATGTAGCGATGTCCAGCGTCTCGCCCCGTACGCCCTCCGGCAAGCCGCAGGCGGACAGAATTTCCGCTATCGCACATTTTCCCAGCTCCGGAAAACCGGCGCTCAGACCGTTGAGCAGCGTCTTTCTGCGCATAGCGAAGCTTGCTTTGACTGTGCGGAAGAACAAAGGCTTGCTGATAACCTCCCAGGGCAGTGTTTTCCTTACCCGCAAAGTAACCACCGCTGAAGTAACCTTAGGCTGGGGCATAAAGCAGTGGGCAGGTACGTCAAACAGCAGCTCCGGCTGGGCATAGAACTGGCAGAACACGCTAAATGCGCCGTACTCCGCCGTAGCGGGCTTTGCGGCGATGCGTTGCGCCACCTCTTTCTGCACCATAACTGTTATGGATTCAAAGCACTCCGCCTCCAGCAGCGCTGCCAGAATGGGAGAAGTAATATAGTAGGGCAAATTGGCGCACGCCATCGGACGCAAACCGGAAAATTTCTCCAGCACCAAAGCCTGTATATCCCGCTTCAGCACATCGTCCCACAAAATTTCCAGATTTTCAAACTCCCCTACCGTCTGCGCAAGAATAGGCTCCAGCCGCTTATCCAGCTCCACGGCGCACACCTTCCCTGCCCGCAGGCAAAGCTGCTGGGTCAGCGGACCTATGCCGGGGCCGATTTCCAGCACGCCGGTATCCTCCGCCACGCCAGCCTCCTGCGCAATCCGTTCCGGCACCCAGGAGGCAATTAAAAAATTCTGTCCCTTAGCTTTTGAAAAATGGAATCCGTGTTCCGCCAGCAAAGGTTTCATTACTTGAATATCGCACACATTCAGCATTTTATGCCTCCTATACAAAAACCGTCTTTGTGCCATTATAACAGCGCAAAGACGGTTTTGCAATGTTTACTTCCAGTTTGCGTCGCCCAGGAAATAGACTGTGCAGTCCTTCCTGCCAAACGCCCAACATTCGGGGTCAGTATCAAAGTACAAGTCCAGCCGCTTTCCGATGATAGAGCCGCCGCAGTCCTCCGCGGTGCTCAAACCATAGATGTAGCTGCCGTCATTGGTTACAATGAACATTCTTGTACCGTAGGGAATCACAGTAGGATCTACCGCCACAACGCCCGGGTGTACTCTCGTACCGGTGGCAGTGATTTCATCACAGCCATCGTCTGTTTTGGTATATGCAGTTGCCAAAAACTGCTCGGTATGGGTGTAGGTCAGCACCTCACCGGAAGGAAGAACGATCACGCCGTCTTCAATCAGCGGCTTGGTGTTTTCACCACCCACATTTTCTCCTGTTCCCACAGCCACTACCTGACCAACAGGCTGCTGCAGTACAGTTTCCTCCAGAACAGTTCTGCTCTGCTCTCTGGCGTTGCGGTAAACAACGCTGGCGCGCACCTGCGCCTGTCCGGAAACGCCCTCTACAAGCACCTTTTCCTGGTCCTTGGGCAAGGTAGGATCGGAGCAGTAGGTTGTTTCGTAGGGAATTTCTACAGTATAGATCTCCTCATTCTGAACGGTAAAGACGACATCTACCTTCATACCGTCATAGGTCTGGGTATCCAGCGCTAAAGATACTTGGTAATTTCCATCAGTCAGAATACCCAGGCGGTTCAAAAGTGCTTCCAGCGTTTCTCCATAGCTGTTGACCTGCATCACAGTACCGCAGTTATCAATTGTGATTGTCTGCGACCGCTGAACCAGAATCTCAGATACGCCTTCCGTAGTAACTTGGGTCGTATACGTGTCGTCCAAATCCAGCGCGAAGCCGGCCTCGCTCAGCACTTTTGCAGGGTCAGACGCATAGGTCTTATGCACCAAAACCTGATCACCATCTGTAATCACGTATGTATTCTGGGCAAAAGCTGTTTGAGACAGCATACCGAATAAGCACACTACTGAAAGCAGCAGGCAAACAACGTGAATCAGTGTGTTTCTCTTTTTCAACATAAGCGGGGTAAACAGTTGCATTACTCGAACCTCCTTTCGTCTTATTCACCGCCAAAACAGGCGGTATCAATCGGTTACAAATAAATACAATCCACAAGGGATTGCCGGTTTATTATAACAAATATTTTGCAAAAGTCAAGCCTTTCGTGTGAAAGTCGGTATTTTGACAACTTTTTCATAAATTATGCCATCTTTTTTATGTAAACCTTTTTCCAATTTATGCCACTTTTTTCCCGCTTAAGCACAACATCTTGTAGATTTAGTAACAATCGTTGACATAATTCGCGTAAAAATGTAACCTTTGCACAACGAAACCATTTTGCCGATTATGGTAAACCATTTTTCTCTAATTTTTAGATTTTCCCTCCCCTGCAGCAGTAAATTTTTCTTAATTTTTCCTTCTTTGCTCCACTTGCCACGGTATGCCATCGCGCCACAATCCCGGCACTCCCCGGTTATTGACAGTTTGAAAAATTTGTGGTATAGTTCCTCTGTAAAGGCAAAGACGAAGACACGTGCGCCCTTATCTGCATCTCAGAGAGAGACCTGTATGCTGCAAAGGTCTTGTTGCACACCGGCGCAATACCACTTCCGAGCCGACGGTAGGAAATAGCCGTCCGGGCGCGCCCGTTATTGCGTCAATGAGTGGCGGAGCAATCCGCAACCAGGGTGGAACCGTGGAATACAGTATATACTATGTATCCCACCCCTGATTATGTCAGGGGTGGGATATTTTTATTTTGCCGCCTCTGAAAACACCTTACCGGCGGACAGCGGTTCTTTTTCCGCAGCACTTCCTTTTGATGGCTAACAATACACAAAGTATTCCAGCTCCTTCAAAAGTCGTTTTACGGAAAAGTCCTCTCCTGTCCCCACCAAAAATCGTTTTTGCAAGACGGCTGTATTGTCGCATTGCAGGAAAATGGAGGTTATTATGTCTGAAGAAAATCTGTACACATTTGAAAACCCGGAGTATCGCAAGACCTTCTGGCACACCAGCTCCCACGTGATGGCGCAGGCTGTAAAGCGGCTGTGGCCGGAGGTGCAGCTGGCAATCGGACCTGCCATTGATGAAGGCTGGTACTACGATTTTGATGCCCCCTTCTCTTTTACGCCCGACCATCTTACCCAGATCGAGGCGGAAATGAAGAAGATTGTAAAAGAGCGTATTCGTCTGGAGCGCACTGAGTTGCCCCGCGCAGAAGCGATCGCCTGGGCAGAAGCACACAACGAGCCCTATAAGAAAGAACTGATTGAAGACCTGCCGGAGGACGCAGTTATCAGTTTCTACACCCAGGGTGAGTTTACCGACCTTTGCGCCGGCCCTCACCTGGATCACACCGGCCGCCTTCGTCATAACGGCTTTAAGCTGACCAAGTCCTGCGGCGCTTACTGGAGAGGTGACTCCAACCGCAAGATGCTGCAGCGTATCTACGGCATCGGCTTCCCCACCAAGGACGAGCTGGATGCTTATCTGAAGCAGCAGGAAGAGGCTCTGAAGCGCGACCACAACAAGCTGGGTCGTGAGCTGGAGTTCTTCACCACCGTCGAAGAGATCGGTCAGGGTCTGCCTATTCTGCTGCCCAAGGGCGCGAGAGTGATTCAGACGCTCCAGCGCTGGATCGAAGACGAAGAGCAGAAGCGCGGCTATCTGCTGACCAAGACCCCTCTGATGGCAA
>JAZRGQ010000074.1:0-27467 GCA_045644405.1 Faecousia sp. | reverse complement strand
AAACACATATGATACATTACTGCTCGGCGGCGCTGAGGGGTTAAAGCTGCTGCTGACCTTGGTACCTGCGCTGGTAGTACTGCTGACATGCGTTACAATGCTGCGTGAATCAGGCGTAATTGCGCTGCTAAGCAAGTGGCTGGCGCCGGTTTTCAATTTCTTTGGTATCCCACCGGAAACTGCGATGCTGGTACTGATACGCCCCATCAGCGGCAGCGCCGCGCTGGCAGTTGGCACAGACCTGATAACCAGTTACGGACCCGATTCTCTCATTGGAAGAACGACTGCGGTTATGCTGGGCTCTACCGAAACCACCTTTTATACAATCAGCGTATATTTTGGCGCTGCAGGCATTCGCAAAACCCGCTATACCGTTCCTGCGGCGCTGATTGCGGATTTCACGGGATTTGTTGTGGCGTCCCTTAGTGTACGTCTGTTTTTCTAACTTTCTTGACAAGCTTTTTACAGCTATGGTACTATGTTAGTATCAAAGAAAGCTGGGAGGAATTATTATGAAACTGCGTTTTGTTTCCTTTTTCCTGTGTGTCGCGCTGCTTATTGGCCTGCTTTGCGGCTGTGTGTACCTTGGCGAACACCCCACCGAAACGATCCCCGCCACATTTGATGCAAACGATGCCGTATTAGATGCCAGCGATGCAACACTGCAGGTTACCGATGCAACCACAGAAGCCACCGAGGCCACTACTCTGCCCGCGGTCAGCAACGATCCGTTCTCTATGTACAGGTGCAGTCAGCTGTGTATCAATGGCATTTTGTTCATCACTGAGCCTTACGCCGACATTTTAACGGAAATTCCCCAAGACTATCGGCTATACGGCAGAGTGCAAAGCCAAACCATTGATGAATACACCCGTCCCTCAGCTGAACTGCAAAGTACGAATATTCCAACAGGAAGCGGTGTGTATCTCGATACCGGTCCTACTTTTCAACATCTATACTGTCAAGTTGAAACATCAGACGGCAGTTTTGTAATTCCTATGATCCCCAACACAAACGGTTTTAAGATCGACTTCTACTCCGCAGCCTTTCCAACCAAACTGCCCGAAAGCTATACACCCGACTACATTGTGAGAGACTATAAGACAATCAGTTTCGATTACACAGAAGCAGACAGCGGTCGCACACTTTCTTATTCCTTTTCCATACCGTGGATCTTCCCCTTCAGCCGGGCGGCAATCAACGCACAGGCACAGATCCATTACAAATTCCTGCCTCTTTTGGCTGAAGCCACGTACGATGCCACCAACGGTTACTGGATATCCGGACCCGGGGTCAGCTATGAATACTGGCTCAACGGAGATATTTTGTCCATTGTGATCCAACAGCCCTACTATGCCGATAGCATCTCCTATTATGTATACAATTTTGACTTATCTACCGGTGCACGCCTCAATAATGAGGCACTGCTGAAAAAGCTGAATATGACCCAAGAAGCGTATCTGCAAGTAGCCGAATCTGTGGGCAAACATGCTTTTACCGAGAAGTGGAAAACTATAGGTGCTGACCCGTCATTCTATGAACAGCAGCTGACAAAAACGATCAGTCAAGACAATCTAACCACCGCGCAGCTCTATCTTTCTGATGACAACACCTTGAACATGATTCTAAATATTTACGCGCTGGCAGGAGCAGAGTACTACTCCGTTCCCTTTGCGCTTCCCTAGCAGATCTAACCGGAAAGTCAACATACATGATGATAGACACAAAAACAGCCCCACTGCCATTAAGCAGTGGGGCTGTTAATTTAAGGATTATTCTTCGTCTTCATCTTCCAGGGAGAACTCCAGGGTCTCGCCGCACTGCTCGCAAACAATGCTGCCCTCTTCCAGAGTTTCCTCATCGAAGTTGATGATGTTGCCGCAGGCGCACTTGACTTCGTAAATCAGAGAATCCTCATCGCCGAAATCAAAGCCTTCCTCGTACTCCTCATCGTCATCGAAATCGTCTTCATAATCCTCGTCATCGTAGTCCTCATCTTCGTCGAGAATGTAGTCCTCAATGGCGTCCAGATCTTCTTCGATTTCGTCCAGCTCGTCAGAGATGGCGATGGTGGTGTCTTCTACGTCGGTCAGCTTCTTGGTAACATCACCCAGCAGCTCAACGATAGAAGCAATCATCTGACCTTCGGCGGTCTCAGTGTTCAGCTTTAGACCGTCCATCAGACCCTTCAGGTATGCAGCCTTTTCAGAAATTGTCATTATTCTTCTCCTTATGCCTTGGAGCGGCCCAGGTATTCGCCGGTACGGGTGTCGATCTGAATCTTATCGCCCTCGTTGATGAACAGGGGTACCTTTACCTCAGCGCCGGTTTCCAGAGTAGCGGGCTTCAGAGTGTTGGTAGCGGTGTTGCCTGCAAAGCCGGGCTCGGTAGCAGTAACAATCAGGTCAGCAAAGTTGGGAACTTCAACGCCGAAAACGTTGCCCTTGTAGCTCATAATGGTGCAGGTATCGTTCTCCTTGACGAAGTTGAAGGAATCGTCCAGAGCGCTCTTGTCGATGGGCACCAGCTCGTAGGTCTCGGGATCCATAAAGTAGTACAGATCGCCATCGTTGTAGGAATACTCCATCTTCTTTCTCTCAACGAAAGCAGTGGGGTACTTGGCAGAGGGGTTGAAGCTGGTTTCGGTTACGCCGCCGGTGATGACGTTCTTCATCTTCACGCGAAAAAAGGCAGCGCCCTTGCCGGGCTTAACGTGCTGGAACTCAACAACCTGCATAACCTTTCCGTCCATATCAAAGGTAATGCCGTTTCTAAATTCACCTGCAGAAATCATTTTATTATCCTCCTAAAATTACGCCCCAAAAGGGCCGTTTATTTACCTATGCATTAGCTGTTATATTTTAACCTAAGATTTGCTATTTTGCAAGAGGAAAACGCAATATTTTTAGACAATCAGCAAGTTTTTAGGGCTGCGGGTTATATTTTCACAGCCGTTTGCCTGAAATATTACCACGTCCTCAATTCTGACGCCGAATTTATCCGGAATATAGATGCCCGGTTCGGCGGAGCAAATCATATTCTCCTGCATTGTGCGCTCCTCACGGGGATTGCAGTTGGGCGACTCGTGGACTTCCAGACCCAGGCTGTGGCCGTAGCCGTGGCCGAAATAGTCCGCATAACCTGCATCGGCAATCACCTTGCGGGCAGCTGCGTCCACTTCCCTGCCGGTAACGCCTGCCTTGCTGGCAGCAATGCCTGCAAGCTGTGCCTGCAGCACAGTGTCATATACTTTCTGCATTTCCTCGGTAGCAAAGCCCACAGCTACTGTGCGGGTCATATCGGAGCAGTAGCCCTTATACACCACGCCGAAATCCATAGTAACAAAGTCGCCTTCTTGAATCACCCGTTCTCCGGCAACGCCGTGAGGAAGGCTGGTGTTAGGACCGGACACCACAATCGGGTCGAAGGAAAGACCCTCACCGCCATTTTTATACAGGCAGTAAATCAGCTCCGCCTGCAGTTCCTTTTCCGTCATACCGGCGTGGATTCTGCCAACAATTTCAGAAAACGCCTTGTCGGTAATTTCCTGCGCCTTGCGCATCAAATCCAGTTCCCAGGACTCCTTCACAGAGCGAAAGCCGCTGATTTGTTTGTGCATAGGCACCAGCTCTGCCTGCAATCCTTTCTGGAAGCTTTGCAGCTCTGCCACTGTCAAATAAGCTTCCTCATAACCCAGTGTTTTGATTCCGAAGTCTGCGATTGCCCCATTGAGCAGCTGATTATAGGAATGCTGCTGGTCCACCATTTCCACGGTAAAGCCCTGAATTCCTTTCTGAGCAGACTCAATATAGCGGCTGTCAGTAAAGTAACGACAGCCTTTTGCGCTGACAATCGCGACGCCTTCGGCAATGTCAAACTCCGCGCCGTAGTAACGGCTGTAGCGGCTGGTCAGCAAAAGACCGTCTGCCTGATCACCCAGTAAGGAAAGATACTTTTCAATATTTTTCATAACGAAATTCTCCTTTTTCTTGCAAGAAAAATAAACGGCAGTTCCGCTACGTGGCGCAGCTTCAGCCATATGTTGTGATTATGGATTGACTTCACTAAAATCGACTGCACGCCGGTGCAGTTGGCGCCCAGTACATCGGTAAAAATCTGGTCGCCTGCCAGCGCACATTGCGATGAATCCAGATTATACTTCGCAAGGCACTGCCGGATACCCTTGCTAAAGGGCTTCCTGGCGTGGGTAATGCAGTTTAAGCCGTAAGCGGCACAGAATTTTTTAACTCTGTCATTATGGCTGTTGGACACAACACAAATTTGTATCCCGGACGCCAGCATTGCTTCCAGCCACAGCCTCATTTCCTCAGTAGGCTGATTGGTTGTGTAGGGTACGATAGTATTATCAAAATCCAGCATCAGCAGGCAAATACCTCTTTCCCGCAAGAATGCAGGTGTCAGCTGTGTAACCGCGGATATTTGTATTTTTGGCAGGAAAGAAAAGCGCATACACAGGCTCTCCGTTTCATAATTTTTCAAGAGGATTATAACACGAAGGGTGGGATTTGTCTATGCCTTTACCAATGTATCTCGCAATGACAACCGCGGAAATTGCCCGCTGCAACCAGCTGCCGCCGAAGCTATCGTATATGGCTTGCCATTATTCCCCCTACAACCGGGGGCTGTCCAATCTGCCGGACACACTTCCACCGGGAGCAATGCTGATTGTAAACGACAGCAACCCTGTCCACGAGCACGACCCTAGCCTGATTGTCAGTCAGCTGCAGCAGCTTTGTGAAAGTCTGCAAATCGGCTCTATTCTTCTGGATTTTCAGCGACCGGGAGAAGAAATAACAGCCGCTGTTGTTTCAGCAATAGTAAACGCCATCGACTGCCCTGTCGGGGTCAGCGCCTGCTACGCAGAAAGCGAAAACTGCCCTGTCCTTCTGCCGCCACCGCAATCTTATCAATCGTTGCATAGCTGCATTTCTCCCTGGAAGGGACGGGAGATTTGGCTGGAAGTTGCTCCGGTTTGCAACCGCCTGCGCATCACCGAAACGGGGTGCGATATTACCGAAGATTTACCCCGGTCTGCTCCACTTCCCCATTACGACTCCAATCTTCTTTGCCGCTACGGCGCAGAAGTTACCACCGACAGCATTATCTTTACCCTTAACCGAGACAAAAGTGTCCTGCCGGAATTTCTGGAAGAAGCTTACCGGCTTGGGATAACACAAGCCATCGGTTTATATCAGGAATTGGCGGATTTGTAGCCCTTATCCTACCATCGGTAGCAGCACGCAAAACCGGTTTCTGCCGTCGCTGCTCTGCGCCCAGATTTTACCCCGGTGCTCCAGAACAATCGCCCTTGCAATTGAAAGTCCCAGACCGAAGCTGCCATCTCTGCTGCGCGCCGCGTCTGCGCGGTAAAAACGTTCAAATATTCGCTCCAGCTCCTGCTTATCAATGGGAGCGCCGGGGTTATCCACCATCAAGAGACACTGATTTTTACCCACTGACTCCAGCGCAAGACGCACTGTTCCCGCATCGGAGTACTTCAGCGCATTATCCAGTAAGATATCCACCACCTGCTGCAAATGCTGACTGCTGCCAACGCAGTAAATATCCGGCTTCACCTGGCATTCCAGACCGATATTTTTCTCAAAGAACACAGGCTCAAAAGGCAGCGCCGCCTGTTCTGTCAGCCGGCTTAAATTTACACGGCTGAATGCTTTCCGGACCTGTCCTGCGTCTGCCCTTGCCAGCTCCAGCAGTCCGTCCACAAGTTTTCGCATATGGTCCGCCATTGTTACAATACTTTGGCAGGACTGCTTTGTTTCCTCATCACAGCTCTCCTGCAGCATTTGGGCGTTACTGCGTATTACTGTCAGCGGTGTTTTCAGCTCGTGAGATGCATCGGAAACAAATTGCCGCTGCTGCTGCCACGCCTGCTCCACAGGCTTTACCGCCCATCGCGCCAGCCAGATACTCAGTCCCAGAAACAGCACGACGCTCAATGTGCCAGTGGCAAAAATAATATGCATCAGCGCATTTAGCGCCTGCAGCTGCCCGGAGATGTCCACAAACACAATTCTCTGTGTACCGATATCGTTGGATACCATATAGCGCAGATGATAATTTTCCAAATACCCGGACGTCTCATTTGCGTCATACACCGCGCCAATCAGTTCCTGCAAAAACGCCTCGTTTTGCAAATCAAAATAGCTGCTGCCTGTGGCAATCACATCGCCCCAGATGTTGATTTTCAGCGCAAACCAGGGCATTTGCAGTGTGGTCTGCCCGTTACCGGCAGCAGGCAAATGGTCAGATGTAGATAGGGCTGTCAGCAGATTATCGGTCTGGTTATTGAGATTCTGCCGGGTAAAATGATAAACGAGGGCGAAAATGATTATCAGCATCGCGCAGACAATCGCCATCGTAACCGTTATAAATTTTCTTCGCAGTTTTTTCAGCATTGGTCTTCCACCTCCAAATGGTATCCCAGTCTGCGCACAGAAACAATTTTAATGTTTGAGCCGATTGCCCGCAGCTTTTTTCGCAGAAATCCCACGTAAACCTCAACGTGGTTTTCCACCGCGTTGGATTCATATCCCCACACGCGCGCCAGTATCTGCTCTTTTTGCAAATTCCGTTCACCGGCTTGCAGCAAAAACCGCATAATGTCAAATTCCTTGGCAGACAGCCGCACGCTTCCACTTCCGCACACCAGCATACCTGTGGACAAGTCGAGGGCTGTATTGCCAAACATCATTTCGTCCACTTGCCCACCCTGCCGCCGCAGCAGCGCATTAATACAGGCAAGCAATTCTCTGTTGTCAAAGGGCTTTGTCAGATAGTAGTCTGCGCCGGCGTTGAGCCCTTCGATTCTGTCCTCCAGAGCGGTCTTTGCCGTCAGCATTAAAATCGGCGTGGCGCAGCGGCTTGCCCGCACCTGCCGTGCCACCTGATAGCCGTTAAGCTGGGGCATCATTACATCTAATATCAGCAAATCGTACACACCCAGCAGCGCATACTCCTGCCCTGTGCGTCCGTCATAAGCTACTTCCACAGAAAAGCCTTTTCTTTCCAGCAAGGTTTTCAAGGCATCTGCCAAAAGCTTTTCATCTTCGATTATCAGAATCTTCATAGCCTTCCTCCTTTTTATTAGTATACTATACCACAAAACTGAAATAAAGCTGAAATTTTACCGATTATAAAATTTTCCATATTGCGCAATAATTGTTTATAGTCTGTTTTCAATTATTTCAGCATCAATTCAGCTTCCGGTGCTAGAATGAAAGCAGAAATCCGGAAAGGAGAAAAAAGCTATGTACGATGAAGAAAACAAGCAAAACGAGCATTCTTATGACAGCACCCCCTACACATGGAACTATCAATCTTCTGATGTGAATACACCAAAGGCAAAGAAGAAGTCCGGCAAGCTGATTGCGCTGGCGCTGTGCTTTTCCATTGTCGGCAGTATCCTGGGTGCCGGCGGCGTGCTGCTGATGCAGCAATACGGACCGGCAGATACAACCGGTCAGGAGGCGTCTGTATCCCACCTGTTGGAAGGTCAGCGGGAAGACGCAACCATTGACATCACAAAAATTGATACAAGCAAAGCGCTGACAGCTGCAGAGGTATATGCGAAGAACGTGAATTCAACGGTTGGCATTACCACCTCTATCACCACCAACTACTGGGGCTATCAGACCACGTCCGCTGCCTCCGGCTCCGGCTTTATCCTCTCTGATGACGGCTATATTCTGACAAACCACCACGTTATTGACGATTCCAGCGCCATCACAGTCTCCTGCTATGACGGCACTACCTATGATGCGGAATTGATTGGCTTTGATGAAAGCAATGATATTGCTGTGCTGAAGGTGGAGGCAACCGGACTGACACCGGTGATTCTGGGCGACTCGTCCAAAATGAACGTAGGCGACGATGTGGTGGCAATCGGCAATCCTTTAGGCGAGCTGACCTTTTCCCTGACCGCCGGCAAAATCAGCGCGAAGGACAGGCAGATTACGATGTCCACCGGCGGCACAATGCGCCTTATCCAGACCGATTGTGCCATCAATTCCGGCAATTCCGGCGGCGCGCTGTTTAATATGTACGGCGAGGTTATCGGTATCACCAACGCCAAATATTCCAGCTCCTCTGTCGGCGAGGCATCTATTGACAATATCGGCTTTGCCATTCCTGTCAATGACGTCAGAGGTATGATTACCTCCATTATTGAAAAAGGATATATCGCAAAACCCTATATTGGCGTATCGGTAACAGATGTAAGTCCTGAGACCCAAAGCTACGGACTGCCTCAGGGTGCAGCGGTAAAGAGCATTGCCGAGGACAGCCCCGCCCAGCTTGCAGGTCTGCAGGAAAACGATATTATCACCCACGTAGACGGTGAAGCAATCAGCGGCAGCAGCGCCCTTGTGCAGCTGGTGAGCAACACCCAGCCCGGCGATACAATTGCGCTAACAGTCTACAGAATGGGGCAAACACTGGAAATTTCCCTGACGGTGGGAGAGCAGATTCAATCTGCTATTCCGGAAGCTGAGCCGCAGCAAAATCAGCAAATCAGCGGCGGTTTCTTCCCCTTCTGGCCGTAATTGTATTTATAGAATCTCCCGGAAGAAATCCTTTCGTAAAAAAGGCTTCTTTCGGGAGATTTTTTGTCTATTTACCCCCTTGACAAAACACATTCTATGTGGCAATATGTTGTGTAGGACAATTTTAGCAACCACAACATCTAGTTATCCTTATGAAATATACATAGAAAGACAGGTTTTGGTTATGATTCAAAGTATTATTAAGCGTGACGGTCGTGTCGTACTCTACGATCAGAACAAAATCGCTGCCGCTATTTTGAAGGCGTTGGAAGCTTCCCAGGAAGGCAATGCTGCTGACGCCGCCCGCGTTGCAAATGACGTGCAGCTGGATCTGGAGGGTATGTTTACCTCCGATCCCCCTAATATTGAATCCATTCAAGACGCAGTTGAACGTCAGCTGATGAATCACGGCTTCAGCTCTGCTGCCAAGGCGTACATTCTGTACCGCGCCAACCGCACCCGCGCCCGTGAAGCAAATACTTCCCTGATGAAGACCATCGATGAGATTACCAACATCGATGCCCGCATCAGCGATATGAAGCGTGATAACGCAAATATCGATGGCAATACCGCTATGGGCTCTATGCTCCAGATCGGCGCTGCCGGTGCCAAGGCCTACAACGAAATGTACCTGCTCCGCCCGGAGCACGCAAAGGCTTACCGCGAAGGCGATATTCACATTCACGATTTTGACTTCTACAGCCTGACCACAACCTGCTGCCAGATTGATATTCTGAAGCTTTTCCACGGCGGTTTCTCCACCGGCCACGGCTATCTGCGTGAGCCCCAGAGCATTCAAAGCTACGCCGCTTTGGCAGCCATTGCAATTCAGTCCAACCAGAATGACCAGCACGGCGGTCAGTCTATCCCCAACTTCGACTATGCTATGGCGGAAGGTGTCGCAAAGACCTACCGCAAAGCCTATACCCGCAGACTCACCGAGGCTGTCGAGGATATGCTGGAGCTGGAAGATCAAAGCCAGGCGATCACCGATCTGGTGCAGGCAGCAGAGAAGCTGTGCAACGAAACTGCCCGCCTTGAAAATACCGATGCCTTTAATCAGGCAATCGTGCAGGGTCTGCGCACCGCCTATTCTCTCGATGAGAAGCAGTCCAACCGTCTGCTGAACATTACCAGAAAGCGCGCCCAGAAGAAAACTGACCGGGATACCAAGCAGGCTATGGAAGGCTTCGTTCACAACCTGAACACAATGCACTCCCGCGCCGGCGCACAGACCCCCTTCTCCTCTATCAACTACGGCACCGACACCACACCGGAAGGCCGTATGGTAATCCGCAACATTCTGCTGGCGCTGGACGCAGGTCTGGGCCACGGTGAAACCTGTATCTTCCCCATTCACATTTTCAAGGTAAAAGAAGGCGTCAACTACAACGAAACCGATCCCAACTACGATCTGTTCCGTCTGAGCTGCAAAGTCAGCGCCCGCCGTCTGTTCCCCAACTATACGTTCCTGGATTCTCCCTTCAATCTGCAGTACTACGTCCCCGGCAGACCGGAGACTGAGGTTGCTACAATGGGCTGCCGTACCCGTGTTATGGGTAACGTTTATGACCCCACCCGCCAGATTGCCTACTCCCGTGGCAACCTGAGCTTCACCTCCATTAACCTGCCCCGTCTTGCTATCGAAAGCAAGGGCGACGAAAAGCTGTTCTACGAGAAGCTGCAGGCTATGCTGGAGCTGGTGGCGCAGCAGATGCTGGACCGCTTTGAAATTCAGGCAAACAAGCGCATCTACAACTATCCCTTCCTGATGGGTCAGGGCGTATGGCTGGATTCTGAATATCTGACCGCCAAGGACGACCTGCGCGAGGTGCTGAAGCACGGCACAATGTCCATCGGCTTTATCGGTCTGGCAGAAACACTGACTGCGCTGTATGGCCGCCACCACGGACAGGGCGAGGATATTCAGGAAAAGGGCAAAGAAATTCTGGGCTATATGCGCAAGTTCTGCGACAATAAGTCTCAGGAAATGAAGATGAACTTCACGCTCCTTGGCACACCTGCCGAGGGTCTGTCCGGTCGCTTTATCCGTATGGACCAGAAGCGCTACGGCAAAATCCCCGGCGTTACAGACCGGGAGTACTACACCAACTCTTTCCATATCCCCGTATGGCACAACATTTCCGTATACGACAAGATCCGTCTGGAAGCCCCCTACCACGCGCTGTGTAACGCCGGCCATATCAGCTACGTTGAGCTGGACGGCGACACTGCCAGAAACGTGGAGGCATTCGAATCCGTTGTCCGCTGTATGCACGATTTCGGCATCGGTTACGGCTCTATCAACCACCCGGTTGACCGCGACCCTGTATGTCGTTACGTTGGTATCATCGGCGATGTATGTCGCCGTTGCGGCCGCCACGAAGGCGAAGAAATCTCTGAAGAAAAGGCTGAAGAGCTGAGAAGAATGTATCCTGAAATGCCCGCATTTCAGGGAATCGAGTAAGGAGGTACTATTATGACAATCAAAACACAAAGCGAAAAAATGGGTCAGGGCGTTGGCTTTGAGCGCATTCGCAGAATTACCGGTTATCTGGTAGGTACGATGGACAAGTGGAACGATGCCAAGCGTGCCGAGGAACGGGACAGAGTCAAGCACGGAATGGATAAGAATGCTTAACATAGCCGGCATTCAACACGACAGCATTGTAGACGGCCCGGGAATCCGCACCACCTTCTTCTGTCAGGGCTGTCCTCACCATTGCCAAGGCTGCCACAATCCTGAAACCTGGCCCTTTACCGGCGGAACGCCAATGGACACAGATACGCTGTTTGCGCAAGTAACCGCAAATCCCCTGTGCAAAGGCGTTACCTTCTCAGGTGGCGAGCCCTTTGCCCAGCCGGAGGGGTTCCTTCCGCTGGCAAAGAAACTCCGGCAGGCAGGCTACGAGGTAGCTTCCTACTCCGGCTACACCTTTGAGCAGCTGATTTCCGGAACACCTGCGCAGCAGGCGTTACTGGCAGAGCTGGACATTTTGATTGACGGTCCGTATCTGCAGGAGCAGCGCTCACTGGAGCTGAATTTCCGCGGCAGTAGAAATCAGCGGATTCTGGATATTCCAAAAAGTCTTGCCGCCGGTGAGGCGGTGCCGACAGCAGATCCCCGCTGGACAGGTGAATACTGAATTTTGCCGGTATGTAGTTTTACATACCGGCAAAAATAATACTTGATTTTCCCTGAAAAATGGCTACAATGAGTCTATATAACTTTTTCTGCAAGGCAGGTGTTTTCCTTGAATAAAATCTATGTTCCTGCGGGTTACCAGCCGGTGCTGGACGCATATGACACCCAGCGGGCGATTGCCTATATCAAGCAAAATTTCCAGGAGGAATTTGCAAGCGCATTGAATCTGAAACGGGTTTCGGCGCCTTTATTTGTTACGGAAAGCTCCGGTCTTAATGATAACCTGAACGGCTATGAGCGTGCCGTATCCTTTGATATTCCCGCAGTCGGCGCAGATGCCCAGGTGGTGCATTCGCTTGCCAAGTGGAAACGTCTGGCGCTGCAGCGGTACGGCTTTACCGTAGGCGGCGGTTTATATACGGATATGAACGCCATTCGCAGAGATGAGCAGCTGGATAATATCCACTCCATTTATGTGGACCAGTGGGACTGGGAAAAGGTTATCACAAAGGAAAACCGCAATCTCGACTACCTGAAGCTGATTGTGCGCGCAATTGTAAAAGCCATTTGCGACACCAACGACCGGCTGCACGTGCGCTTTCCTCAGCTGCGTACTGAACTGTGCAGAGAGGTGTCCTTCATCACCACACAGGAGCTGGAGGATATGTATCCTCATCTGAAAACCGGCTCTGAGCGGGAAAACGCCTACGTAAAGGAGCATCGCACCGCCTGCATTATGCAAATCGGCGGCAAGCTCCGCTCCGGAAAACCCCACGACGGACGGGCGCCCGACTATGATGACTGGCAACTGAACTGCGATATCTTCTTCTGGGACGAGGTTTTGGGCAGAGCTTTGGAGATTTCCTCTATGGGTATCCGCGTTGATGCTCAGTCTTTGGATCGTCAGCTCACTCTGGCAAACTGTGATAACCGCCGGAGTCTCCCTTTCCACCAGATGCTGCTTAACGACCAGCTTCCGCTGACCATTGGCGGCGGCATCGGTCAGTCCAGACTGTGCCTTTTGATGATGGGCTGCGCCCATATCGGCGAAGTCCAATCCAGTGTTTGGGACAGTGAAACTGTCAGCGCCTGTGAAAAAGCAGGTATCCGCCTGCTGTAAATCCAATAATAAACCCCATAGCAAAGTAACCTTTGCTATGGGGTTTTTTTTACAGCAAAACAGAATCGTCGCCGGTCAGTCGGTAGAGCATATCTCTGAAGAGGAAGTCTCTTTCAATGTAGAAGACATAGCCAATGTAATTGGGATTAACCGCACCGGAATATGTGTGGTCATACTCTACCACAGGGCTCTGGATCACGCGCTGGTACATAAAGCGCTCATCGTTATTCACCAGCCAGGCAACTGCAGTAACGTCCCACAGAGGCTTGCTCCAGGGCTTACCAGGCGCCAGCTTCTCGCAGTGTGCAATAGCGTTGCTGGCAAGATAATCGCACAGAGGGTTCTTGCCCAGCATCCAGTGCTCCAGCTCATAACGGTTGGTAGAGAACTGGCTTACAACACCGCGGCAAGGCAGCTGAATCAGCGGTGCGCCGCAGCCAAAGAGCACTCTGCCGGACGCCACGTCCTGGCGCAGGTTAAACTCAAAATTCTCTTTGTAGTGCTGCGCGTGTCCGCCCAGCCACACAATCACAATCTTCGATACAATCTCCGGACACATCAAAAGCGCGGAGGCAATATTGGTAGCAGCGCCGATGCCAATCACATACAGAGGATTCTCCTCGGTGTGCGCCATAGCCAGCTCAATAATCTTTCTGGCAGCCTCCGACTCCACCGGTGTTTTTTCGTCCGGCAGGAATTGGGTACTTCCCCGATAAACAGGCGGGAAATTTCCCTCCGGCAGCATCAGAGAAAGAATCTTGTTCACTTCCTGATAGCTCTTTTCCATACCTTCTTCCGGGGTTTCCACCTTCTTGTTCAAAAAAGGTGCGGCTGTGATGGCCAGTACCTTTGCCCGCTCCGGACACCGCAGCAAATACGCCAGTGCGAATTGGTCATCAATTTCATTAAAGCAGTCTGTGTCCAGCACTACGTCCACAAGACCAGTAGGTACACTTAGCTTTTTTAAGAACTTTTCCTTATCCATACGCATCGCTCCTAATATTACTTAAAGTACTGCACCGCAGATTCAAACATACGAATATCGTAGTTGCCGGGAACATTCTTATACAGACCCAGTCCGATACGTTCACTGTGGCCCATTTTACCAAAGACACGGCCATCCGGTGAAGTAATGCCCTCAATGGCAAAGATAGAGCCATTGGGATTAAAGCGCACATCGGAAGTCGCGTTGCCCTCCAGATCCACATACTGGGTAGCCACCTGTCCGTTGGCAATCAGCTGACGCGCCAGTTCCTCAGATGCGTGGAAACGTCCTTCGCCGTGAGAGATTGCTACATTGTATACATCGCCAACCCTGGTGTTTGCAAGCCAGGGAGAATTGTTGCTTGCGATGCGTGTGCGAACAATGCGGCTCTGGTGGCGACCGATTGCGTTAAATGTCAGTGTGGGACAGTTTTCATCTGTATCCACAATCTTGCCGAAAGGCACAAGACCCAGCTTTACCAACGCCTGGAATCCATTACAAATGCCGCACATCAAGCCATCTCTTTCGTCCAGCAGTTGGGTAACCGCTTCTTTTACAGCGCCGTTACGGAAGAACGCAGTAATGAACTTACCGGAGCCGTCCGGCTCGTCGCCGCCGGAGAAACCGCCGGGGATAAAGATCATCTGGCTCTGCTTAATCTTCTCGGCAAAAGCATCTACACTGCGGCTGATTGCATCGGCAGACATATTCTTTACCACGAAAATTTCCGGTTCTGCGCCGGCATCTGCTACAGCGCGGGCAGAGTCATACTCGCAGTTTGTACCGGGGAACACAGGAATCAGCACCTTGGGTTTTGCCACCTTAACTGCCGGCGCTACCCGTACCTTTTCCTGAGCGGAAACCGTTTCAATCGGTGTGTCGGGGTTTGTAATATTGCAGGCATACACGCTTTCCAGCTTATCCTCATACGCCTTTTGCAGGCTGCTCAGAGAAACTGTCTGGCCGTTACAGGTGATGGTCTGCTCAGCAGTTACTGTGCCAATTACAGTAGCGTTTTCCACGTTTTCTGTTACTTCCAGCAGGAATGCGCCATAGTTATAGCCGAAGATATCCTGCATAGAAAGACCGTCAGCAAACGCAAAGCCGTAGCCGTTGCCGATACCCATCTTCATTACAGCTTCGCCGATGCCGCCCAGACCGGGTGTATAGCAGGACAGCACCTTCCCTGCCCGCATCAGTGCCGTTACCTGCCGGAACAGCGCCAGCAGGGACGCGGGCTCGGGCAAGCCGTTATCGCCGTATGCAGGCTGCAGCAGCACTACCTGACTACCAGCCTTCTTGAATTCGTTGCTGATGATATTTTCAATCTTATCGGTGGTAACCGCAAAGGAAACCAGAGTCGGCGGAACGTCAATGTTCTCAAAGCTGCCGGACATAGAATCCTTACCGCCAATGGCGGCAATCTTCAAATCCATCTGCGCCTTGAACGCGCCCAGCAGTGCAGCGGTAGGCTGACCCCAGCGCTTGGCGTCCTTACCCACACGCAGGAAATATTCCTGGAAGGTCAGGTACACATCTTCATAGCTGGCACCGGTAGCAACCAGCTTTGCAGCAGACTCCACAACCGCCAGATATGCGCCGTGGTAGGGGCTCTTTTCCGTAATGAAAGGATTGTAACCCCAGCTCATAACAGAGCAGTCCTGTGTGTGTCCCTTCTCAAGGCTGATTTTATGTACCATCGCCTGAATGGGTGTCTGCTGGTGCTTGCCGCCGAAGGGCATCAGAACTGTGCCTGCGCCGATGGTGGAGTCAAACCGTTCAGACAGACCCCGCTTGGAGCAAGTATTCAGATCTGTGGCAATTTGCTCCATATTGGCGCAGAAATCGCCCTTGATTTCCTTCTGGAAGTCTGCAGGCGCAGACAGTTCCACATCAACGTGCTTTTCAGCGCCGTTGGAATTCAAGAATTCACGGTTAATATCGCAGATAGTCTGTCCGTTCCAGAACATCTTCAGTCTTGCTTCTTCTGTTACGGTAGCTACAACGGTAGCCTCCAGATTCTCTTGCTGCGCCAGCTCCAGGAATCGAGCCACATTCTCAGGCGCTACTACGATTGCCATTCTCTCCTGAGATTCGGAAATTGCCAACTCTGTGCCGTCCAAACCTTCATACTTCTTGGGAACGCGGTTCAAATCGATTTCCAGACCGTCTGCCAGTTCACCGATGGCAACAGAAACACCGCCGGCGCCAAAGTCATTACAACGCTTAATCATAACCGCAGCTTCGCCGTTACGGAACAGTCTTTGCAGCTTCCGTTCCTCAGGTGCGTTACCCTTCTGCACTTCCGCGCCGCAGTTTTCCAGAGAGGCAACTGTATGGCTCTTGGAGGAGCCTGTCGCGCCGCCGCAGCCGTCCCGTCCGGTCTTGCCGCCCAGGAGAATTACCTTATCACCTGCTACCGGGAAGTCCGGCTTGGAGTGATCCTCGTGAACTGCGCCGATTACTGCGCCGATTTCCATACGTTTTGCCGCGTAACCGGGGTGATAAATTTCGTCCACCATACCGGTAGCCAGACCAATCTGGTTGCCGTAAGAGGAGTAACCCGCGGCAGCAGTTGTTACAATCTTTCTCTGGGGAAGTTTTCCCTGAATCGTCTCATTTACCGGCTTTAACGGATCCGCAGCGCCGGTTACACGCATCGCTGCGTACACGTACGCGCGGCTTGCCAGCGGGTCGCGAATTGCGCCGCCGATACAGGTGGCAGCACCGCCAAAGGGCTCAATTTCTGTGGGGTGGTTATGGGTTTCATTCTTGAAAAGCAGCAGCCAGGGCTGCTCCTGTCCGTCCACAGTTACAGTCATTCGCACTGTGCAGGCGTTAATTTCCTCCGACTCATACAGCTTATCAAGATAGCCGTTTTTCCGCAGATACTTGCCTGCCAGAGTACCCAGGTCCATAAGATTGATGGGCTTTGTACGTCCCAGTTCCTTACGGGTCTGCAGATATGTATCATACGCCTCCTGCAGCAGAGGATCTGCAAAAGTAACAGAATCAATCGTCGTATTAAATGTGGTATGGCGGCAGTGATCGGACCAATAGGTGTCGATCATACGGATTTCTGTAATTGTGGGATTCCGCTTTTCCGTCAGGAAGTAATTCTGGCAGAATGCGATATCGTCCAAATCCATTGCCAGTCCCAGCTTTTGAATCATCTGGGAAAGGCCCTGGCGATCCAGCTCGAGGAAACCCTCAACTGTATCTACAGACTCCGGGATAGAAACGTCCATAACCAGGGTTTCGGGTACGGAAAGCGCTGCTTCCCGGCACTCCACCGGATTGATTACGTGGCGCTGAATCGTTTCAATCTGCTGCGGGGAAAGATCGCCCTCCAGCACATACACTTTTGCTGTGCGCACCAGCGGACGCTCGCCCTGGGAAAGAATCTGAATACACTGGGCAGCCGAATCCGCTCTTTGGTCAAACTGACCCGGCAGAGGCTCTACCGCAAATACAATCTGACCCTGCGGCGCGTCGTAGCTGACATCGTCTACCTGCGGCTCTGAGAACACTGTCTGCACCGCATAGGTAAACAGCGACTCCTCAATTCCTTCCACATCATAACGGTTCAAAACACGGACATTGCGCAGGCTGTCAATCTGCAGAAATTCCCGCACCTGCTTCAGTAGATTATCTGCCTCTACCCGCTGTCCAATTTTCTTTTCTACATATACACGATAAACCATCGTCTATCTCCTTTTTATTTGTAAGCAGCCAATGCGCGCTGTCCAATATCACTTCTGCGGTAAGCGCCCTCAAATTGTACGCCGTCCGCCAACCGGTAAGCTTCCTGAATTGCCCCGTGCAAGGTGTCAGCAACCGCCGTCGTACCGGTTACACGGCCACCGGAGGTTACCAGATTGCCGTTATCCAGCTTTGCGCCTGCCACATAGGTGTGGGCCTGCGCCTCAGCAGTCATCGTCATAGGAATTCCCTTTTTATAGCTTAAGGGATAACCGGCAGATGCAGTAACTACGCAGCAGGCAAACCGGTCGGAAAACTGCACCGGTGTATCTGCCAGCGTACCTTCCGTAGTGGCGCGCATTACTGTCAGCAGGTCGCTTTCCAGCAGCGGCAGGACTACCTGTGTTTCCGGTTCGCCGAAACGGCAGTTGTATTCAATTACCTTCGGGCCGTTGGGCGTGAGCATCAGTCCAAAATACAGGCAGCCACGGAAGGTGCGACCCTCCGCATTCATAGCCGCAATTGTCGGCACAAAGATAGTGTCCATACATACTTTGGCAATTTCCTCTGTGTAGTAGGGATTGGGCGCGATTGTACCCATACCGCCGGTGTTTAAGCCGGTATCGTTATCCCCTGCCCGCTTATGGTCCATAGAGGACACCATAGGCTTGACCACCTTGCCATCGGTAAACGCCAGGACAGACACCTCAGGACCGGTGAGGAATTCCTCAATAACAACTGTGGAGCCGGCAGCGCCGAATTTGGCGTTTGCCATCATATCCTGAACCGCTTCCTCTGCCTCCTGCCGTGTCTGGGCGATAATAACGCCCTTGCCCAGCGCCAGTCCGTCTGCCTTGATGACCGTAGGAATCGGACAGGTTTTCACATATTCCAGCGCCTGCTGCACATCAGTGAAAATCTCATACTCCGCCGTGGGAATACGGTACTTTTTCATCAATTCCTTGGAGAATGCCTTGCTGCCTTCAATAATAGCAGCCTTTGCGTTCGGTCCAAAGCAAGGTACACCCACTTCGTTCAGCCGGTCCACGCAGCCCAGCACCAGCGGATCGTCCGGCGCTACCACTGCATAGTCAATTTTATTTTCCTTTGCAAAGGCAGTAATGCCGTCCAGGTCAGTAGCAGCAATATTCACGCAAACTGCGTCTGCTGCCATACCGCCGTTACCCGGCAGGGCAAAAATCTGTGTGATTGTGGGATTTTGCTTTAGTTTTTTAATAATTGCGTGCTCACGGCCACCGCCGCCAACAACCAATATCTTCATATTAACTCCTTAATGATGGAACAGGCGCATTCCTGTAAACGCCATAACCATACCGTTCTTGTCGCATTCTTCGATAACCAAATCATCACGGATAGAGCCGCCGGGCTCTGCCACATAAGAAACGCCGGAGGCCTTTGCCCGCTTAATGCTGTCGGCAAAGGGGAAGAATGCATCGGAGCCCAGAGAGACACCGATACGGGAATCGAGATATGCCCGCTTCTCCTCCTCAGTCAGCGGCTCGGGGCGGGTGGTGAAGTAATTCTGCCAGATACCCTCTGCGCAGACATCTTCTTCATTGCCATTAATGTAGCCGTCAATTACATTATCCCGACCGGGGCGACCCAAATCCTCACGGAACGGCAGTGCCAATGTCTTGGGGTGCTGACGCAGGAACCAGGTATCCGCTTTGCCGGCTGCAAGACGGGTGCAGTGTACTCTGGACTGCTGACCTGCGCCAACGCCGATTGCCTGTCCGTCGTATGCAAAGCACACAGAGTTACTCTGGGTGTATTTGAGGGTAATCAAGGAAATAATCAGGTCAATTTTTGCATCTTCGGGGAATTGCTTATTGGCAGTAACCACATTTTCCAGCAGATGCTCACCGATTTTGAAATTGTTACGGCCCTGCTGGAAGGTAATGCCAAACACCTGCTTGGTCTCCTGCTCTGCAGGTACAAAGTCGGGGTCAATGGCTACCACATTGTAGCTGCCCTTGCGCTTATTTTTGAGAATCTCCAACGCCTCGGGAGTATAGCCGGGAGCGATAACGCCATCGGAAACTTCCCGGGCAATCAGCTTTGCAGTCAGTTCATCACACACATCGGACAAGGCGACCCAGTCGCCGAAGGAGCAAAGCCGGTCAGCGCCGCGGGCGCGGGCATAGGCGCAAGCCAGCGGGCTTTCGTCCAGCTGGGGAATGTCTTCAACAAAGCAGGCCTTCTTCAGCTCTACAGGCAGCTTTTTGCCAACTGCTGCAGAGGTGGGAGAAACGTGCTTAAAAGAGGCAACTGCGCACATACCGGTTGCTTCTTTCAATTCCTTTACAAGCTGCCAGGAGTTAAACGCATCAAGGAAATTGATGAAACCGGGACGGCCGCTGAGAATGGTAATCGGCAGCTCGCTTCCATCGTGCATATAAATTTTGGCAGGCTTCTGGTTGGGGTTACAACCGTACTTCAATTCAAATTCCTTCATTATTCTCTCTCCTTAACAGAACTTATTTACAATTTTCTGGGTATACGCACCGGTTTCCACATCGGTGTAACGGACAAACAGAGAAATCTTATTGTCAGCGTGCAGGCTGTTCCATACTTCATCGGTAAATGCGTCAATGTCATCAGACAGCGCTACTGCTTCAGGCTCACCCTGGAATGTAGGAATCACCGGATTACCATCGCACACATAGGTATGCAGGAAATAACCCTTGCCTGCCAGCGCAGGATATTCATAGAAGAAACGGCTGCAGGCGCTTCCTTCCGGGTCAGCGGATTTCAAAATGGACATTTTGCAGCTGCCGTCCTGCGCAAGCAAGCCGGAGATTCTCGGCGTCCAGTTGGGGCCGTCATCTTCAAAGCAGCGGGTGCGGAGTGCTGCCTCCCAGCTTTCACCCTTGGCAAGATACTGCCAAACAGTGTCTGTCTGGTCGCCGTTGGTAACAATCAAGCCGCAACCTGCCTGACGGACAGGGTGATAAATAATCAAGTGAGGGTCCTTCATCAGACTGGGGTCGTGGGCCTGTGTACGGATTCCATCGGGCTCCTCTACGAACACACGGTTACGGCTGTTTACACTGCGTCCCATAATAAAATATGCGGCAACGGCGTACTTTCCGTTGGGAGATAATCCTAACACGATACCCCGACCGGGGTAGGAATTTTCAGAGAGTTTTTGACTCAAAGAGCCGATTTCGTATACGTTCATAAGTATTTCCTTTCTCAACTTATCCGACTATTTTCTGACTTACCAATTCAACAGCTGCAGGCAACAGCTTCCATTCTGCCTGTTCCATCACACGCTGCTGCAGCATCTGCGGTGTATCACCGGGCAATACATCAACTGCTTTTTGCAGAATAATCTCTCCACCGTCGGGAATCTCATTGACATAATGCACCGTTGCGCCGGTTACCTTAACGCCGTAACGCAGCGCCTCCTCGTGAACACGCAGTCCGTAGAAACCGGCGCCGCAGAACGAAGGAATCAGCGACGGGTGGATATTTATAATTCTTTTGGGGTATGTATCCGTGAAATCCTGACTGAGAATCGCCATAAATCCTGCCAGCACAATCAAATCAATCTGATACCGGGTTAGAATCTGCTTAATACTCGCTTCAAAAGCCGCCTGGGAGCCGCACTCCTTTTTTACCACCACTTCGGTGGCGATTCCCGCCTGATGAGCGCGCTCCAACGCGTACGCCTGGGGATTATTGGAGAGCACCAGGCACAGTTCGCCGCTCTGTAATGCGCCGGACTGCCGGGCATCAATCAGTGCCTGCAGGTTGGTACCTCCTCCGGATACCAGCACGCCAATCCTCGCCTTTTTCATCGTCTACTCCTTTATTCGATAATGATTTTATCCTCGGATGCAATAATCTGACCGATTACGTAGGCATCTTCGCCTTGCTCCTTCAGTACAGAAATGGCAGTTTCCACTTCCTCTGCAGGCACCACAATGCTCATACCCACACCCATATTGTAGGTGTTGAACATATCACGCTCCGGAACATTACCGGTGTTTGCAATCAAGTCGAAAATCGGCAGCACCTTAACCGCAGATTTTTGAATCTTTGCGCCCAGTCCGTCGGGAATGCTGCGGGGAATATTCTCATAGAAACCGCCGCCGGTAATATGACTGATACCCTTAACCTGTACCTTCTCCAGTAGCGCCAGCACCGGTTTTACATAAATGCGGGTAGGTGTAAGCAGCGCTTCTGCAACAGTCTTTCCGCCCAGCTCCTCGCGGGGTACATACAGGGAAGGATTGTTGTTGTCAATATCAAACACTTTTCTGCACAGGCTGAAGCCGTTGGAATGAATTCCGGTGGACGGCAACGCCAGCACCACATCGCCGGCCTGCATTTTGCTGTTGTCAATTACTTTCTTTCTGTCCACGATACCCACGGCAAATCCGGCAAGGTCATACTCCTCCACCGGCATCATACCCGGGTGCTCCGCAGTTTCTCCGCCAATCAGCGCAGCGCCGGACTGGACACAGCCCTCAGCCACACCGGCAACGATTTGGGCAATCTTCTCCGGAATATTCTTACCGCAGGCAATATAGTCAAGGAAGAACAGGGGCTTTGCGCCTACACAAATAATATCGTTAACACACATTGCCACCGCATCGATACCGATGGTATCGTGCTTATCCATCAGGATAGCCAGCTTCACCTTTGTGCCGCAGCCGTCTGTACCGGAAACCAGCACAGGCTCCTCCATACCGGCAACAGGCAAACCAAAGCAGCCGCCAAAGCCGCCCACATCATCAAGGCACAGAGAATTGCGGGTGCGCGCCACGTGCTTTTTCATCAATTCAACTGCCCGATAACCGGCGGTAATATCCACGCCGGCAGCTGCATAGCTGGCAGAAAAACTTTTTTCCATAGTAAATCCTCCTTATTCCTTTCCGTCCCAACAATAGGTACACAGTTTGCACTTATCAATGCCTATCGCATTGATCACGCCGTCCAGTGTCTGGAAACCCAGCGATGCAAACTTAAACTTCTCGCAGATTGCATTGCGCATCGCTTTTCCCCGCGGCGTATTGCCATCTGCATACTCATCAAGATGCTTAAGACCCTCTTCGCCTTCCAGTTCCACAATCACTCTGCGGGAAATCAAATCCATATCGCTGGTGGAACGGGAAAAATTTAAATATTTGCAGCTGTACATAATCGGCGGACAGGCAGAGCGCATATGCACTTCCTTCGCACCGTTTTCATACAGAAAATCAACGGTTTCTTTCAGCTGAGTGCCGCGTACGATAGAGTCGTCTACAAACAGCAGCTTCTTACCCTTAATCAGCTCGTGAACCGGTATTTGCTTCATTTTCGCAATCTTACTCCGGTCCGACTGCCGCGCCGGTGTAAAGCTCCGCGCCCAGGTGGGTGTGTACTTAATAAAAGCTCTTGCAAAGGGTTTTCCCGCCCGATTGGCATAGCCAATTGCGTGAGGCGTACCCGAATCCGGCACACCGCCTACGTAATCCACGTCAAGAGCTCTCCCCTTTTCCATATCCCGCTGGGCAATCGTCGCGCCGTTGCGGTAGCGCATTGTTTCCACATTCACGCCTTCGTAAGTGGAAGTGGGATAGCCGTAGTAGCTCCACAGAAATGCGCACATTCGCATATTTTCTTCCGGCGCAGCCAGCTGCGTAATCGAATCGGGCGTTAATTCTACAATCTCACCAGGGCCCAGCTCCTTAACCGGCTCAAAGCCCAGCTTTGTAAATGCAAATTCCTCGAAGGAAACGCAGTATCCGTTCTCATTTTTGCCCACCTGTACAGGAATTCTGCCCAGCTTATCACGGGCAGCAATCAAGCTTCCTGTCTGCGTCAGAATCAGTATATTGGCAGTGCCCTCAATCACATCCTGGGCGTAGCGAATACCCTCTGCAAAGGAGGATTTATGATTAATCAGTGATGCAACGAGCTCGGTGCTGTTAACTTTGCCACCGGTCATCGCATCAAAGTGGCCGCCGTTCTTAACGCACAGGTCAATCAGCATATTGCTGTTATTCACAATGCCTACTGTGCTGATTGCATATGTACCCAGGCTGGAACGCACCAGCATCGGCTGGGGGTCTGAATCGCTGATGCAACCAATGGCGGAAGTGCCCTGCATTTCATCAAAAATATGCTCAAATTTTGTACGGAACGGGGCATTCTCAATGTTATGAATTTTTCTCTGCAGGCCAATTTCCGGATCATAGGCAGCCATACCGCCCCGCCGTGTGCCAAGATGAGAATGGTAATCTACGCCGAAGAACACATCTACCATACAGTCCTGCTTAGATGTGATTCCAAAAAATCCTCCCATGGTATACTCCTTAATGCTTCAAAATTTCCTCAAAAAACGAACAGGCAGCCCCCAACAGTCAAAAGGTTTTCATGACTGCCGGAGGCTTCCTTATGTCAATTATGCAAAAAACAGAGTGTTCAAGGTCATAGGATCTACGTACTGACCGTCCTTGTAAACACGCATATTGCCGGAGGCAATTTCATCAATAAGCATTACATTACCTTGGGGATCGTAGCCAAACTCAAACTTGATATCATACAGATCCATACCCTTAGCCTTCAGATCATCGGCAACGATTTTTGTGATCGCCTGTGTCATTGCCTTCAGATCGTCGTACTGCTGGGCAGTCATAACGCCCAGGTCGACCAGACCGTCCTTGGTAACCAGCGGGTCGCCCTTCTCGTCGTTTTTGAATGTGGTCTCAACATAGGCAGGCAGGTCTGCGCCCTCCTGAATATAGTCGGAGTAGCGGCGGAAGAAAGAGCCTACCGCCTTGTAGCGGCAGATAACCTCAAGGCCCTTGCCGAACACCTTTGCCGGCAGAACTTCCATAGTGGTAGTATCCAAATCCGCGCTGACATAGTGGGTCTTAATGCCGGCAGCATTGATTTTTTCAAAGAAGTAAATGGACATACGCAGGTTTACATCGCCCACGCCGTCAATGGTCAAGCCGACTGCGTTTTCGCCGGGGTCAAACACACCGTCTTTGCCGGTGCAATCGTCCTTAAACTTCAAAAGATAATTGCCGTTGTCCAGAGCAAATACGTCCTTTGTCTTGCCGGTATAAACTAACTTGTTACCCATATGCTGATTCTCCTTTATGTTAAATAAATAATTCACAAATTTGCCGCAATGCCGGAATCTTTTTCCAGCACCTTCTGCGCGTCATTCTTCCGCTTTTCGTCCAGACGTTTCGCCAGCGCCGAATCCTCAACCGCAATAATCTGCGCCGCCAGCAGCGCTGCATTTGCGCCGCCGTTTATCGCCACCGTGGCAACAGGGATTCCGGTGGGCATTTGCACAGTGGAAAGTAGGGCGTCCATTCCGTCGAGGACAGGTCCTTTACAAGGAATGCCGATTACCGGCAGTGTGGTATTGGCAGCGATAGCGCCAGCCAGATGGGCAGCCATACCGGCTGCTGCAATCAGTACCCCAAATCCGTTCTCTCTGGCAGATGCTGCAAACACACGTGCCTCCTCCGGTGTTCTGTGGGCAGAATAGATATGCACCTCATAAGGAATCTCAAAGCTTTTCAAAACATCGATTGCTTTCTGCACAATGGGCAGATCGCTGTCGCTTCCCATAATAACCGCAACTTTTTTCATAAGTATCCTCCTTCAGAGTAACAAAAAAGGGCGCACTGGATCCTTGCGATCCAATGCGCCCAGACGGTCGGCTTTTATAGCGTTATACTCTTTGTCCCCCCGTGGTGCTCCACACTATCCGTCAGTCGCAAAGAACGCTGTTAATTACAGCATTATTGTATCACGGCGGCAAAAAAGTGTCAAGGCGCTAAGGGGCGGATTCTCCCTTTTGGATACTAATTGCGTCGGAATTTGTCCACAATTTGTGTAACCTTATAAAAGAACTTTTTTCGACTCGCAATAGATGCAGCGATAGATGCCCTTTTCCGCATCAACGCACTTGAAAACGTGGTCCAATTCCTGCTCAGTGGAAGTAATGCAGCGCCCGTTCTCACAGCGCAGTGTGTTGTGCAGATACTGCATGTTATCTGTAGACGCAGCCGCATTCTTTTCGCTTAACAGCTTCAAAATCAGCGCCATTCGCATATATTTTCCGTTGAGTGCCTGACGGAAGTAGGCTGCTCTGGGGTCATCGTCCACCTTAACGCTGATTTCATTGACTCTGGGCAGCGGGTGCAGCACACGCATTGTTTCTTTACCTGCTGCCATTTTTTCCGGTGTGAGAATGTAGCTGTCCTTCAAGCGCTCGTATACGGCAAGATCGTCAAAGCGTTCCTGCTGAATTCTGGTCATATACAGCACGTCCAGCTCCGGAATTGCCTCCTCCAGAGAAGCGGTTTCCACATAGGACATATTGTTCTTATCCAGCACCTCGTGCTTGATGTAATTGGGCAGCCGCAATTCCTCCGGAGAGATAAGCACAATCCGGATATTGGCATAACGGCTCATAGCGCTGATAAGCGAATGTACAGTTCTGCCGTATTTTAAGTCGCCGCAGCAGCCGATGGTCAGGTTGTCCAGTCTGCCCAGCTCGCGGTAAACAGTGAGCAAATCCGCCAGCGTCTGGGTGGGGTGGCAATGGCCGCCGCCGCCGGCGTTAATGACAGGAATTGTGGCATTTTGCGCCGCAACATAGGGCGCGCCTTCCTTCGGGTGGCGAATCGCCATAATATCGGCATAGCAGGAAAGAATTTTGGCTGTATCCGCCATACTCTCTCCCTTTGCTGCCGAAGAAGAGCTTGCCTCGGAAAAACCGATTACACTGCCGCCCAATTCCAGCATTGCCGCTTCAAAGCTCAAACGGGTACGTGTAGAGGGCTCAAAAAACAGCGTTGCCAGCTTTTTTCCCCGACAGCTGTCCGCATACTTGGCAGGATTTTCGCTGATGTCGCAGGCTGTCTGCAGCAGCGCGTCCAGCTCATCAACGGAAAAATCCACGATATCTATCAGACTTCTCATTACTTTGCTCCATTCACATCAAGATAATTGCGAATACGGGCAACATTTTCTGCGTTTGCCTCGTCCTCTTCCAGATACGCAATGATGTCGTAAACATCAACTACGCTGTGTACAGGGAAGCCAAACTCTTCCTCTACTTCAGCCATAGCGGATTTGTCTGTCTTTCCCTTTTCCTTGCGGTCAACCATAACGAAGGCAGCCGCCACCTTTACACCCTCCAGCGCAGAGAGAATGGACATAGACTCACGAATCGCTGTGCCGGCAGTAATCACGTCCTCAACGATAACCACCTGCTCACCTGCCTGGGGTACATAGCCCACAAACACGCCGCCTTCGCCGTGGTCCTTTACCTCTTTGCGGTTAAAGAAGAAGGGTACATTCAGCCCCTGCTTGCTCAGCGCAACCGCAGCGGAAACTGCAATAGAAATACCCTTGTAAGCAGGTCCGTACAAAACAGAGGGTGCTTTACCCACCTTTTCAAAATAGGCCTTGGCGTAAAATTCGCCTAACTTTGCAATCTCCTCACCGGTCTTAATCATACCGGCGTTGATAAAATAGGGAATTTTTCTGCCGGATTTTGCGGTAAAATCACCGAACTTCAGTACGCCTGCGCTCTGCAGGAACTGAATAAACTCTCTTTTATAGCTTTCCATATATATCCTCCAAAATCAATCGCAGAACTCAGCTACGCAGCGGTTATAAGCTGCTACAGGGTCGGCTGCGGCAGTAATGGGACGACCAACAACAATGTAGTCGGAGCCGATTTCCTTTGCCTGCGCCGGTGTCATTACCCGCTTCTGGTCGCCCACATCGCCGTCGGCAAAACGCACGCCGGGAGTAACGGTCAGGAAGTTCTTTCCGCACTTGTCATGTACCTTGCCTGCCTCCAGAGGAGAACAAACGATGCCGTCCAGGCCTGCTTCTTCCGCACACTTGGCATAGTGCATGACTACTTCATCGATGGGAGCATGG
>JAZRGQ010000073.1:0-3028 GCA_045644405.1 Faecousia sp. | reverse complement strand
ATCATCGTAATTCAAGAAAAATTCAAGAAAAAAAGTAGCGAGCGAATTGTCTATAGCGAGCCGATTTGAGAAAAAGGTTGCTATAGGTCCAAAACCGCGATTTTGGCAAAGAAAAAATCCCGAAAACCAGTGGTTTTCAGGATTCTTTGGTGGAGATAAGCGGGATCGAACCGCTGACCTCTTGAATGCCATTCAAGCGCTCTCCCAGCTGAGCTATACCCCCAAATTGCGTCCGCGATTGCAGACAGCTTTTGCATTATAGCAGGCGAAACGCCATTTGTCAAGGGAGAAAACAAAAATAAGCGCAATTGGGCAATGCTACACAAGGAGGAATGCCCGGAAAAGTATTTTCTAACGCCATACTGCGTTAGAAAATGCCGGAAATGCACCGATATTCCTTCGCTTTTTACTTGACGGAAGTCTCCGCCCGTTTCAAGTGGAAAACAGACTTTCCCTCCTTAAGGAACACTGTCTTGTCAATCGGCGGCTTTTATGATAACATAAACGAAAAGGAGGGATTGCAATGGAGAAAGAATTATACGCAGCGCAGCTGTTTGTGGACGGGTATAATTGCGCCCAGGCAGTTGTGATGGCATTTGCCGACGAGTTAGAGCTGGAGGAGACTTTTTGCGCGAAAATCAGTTCCTCCTTTGGCGGCGGAATGGGCCGAATGCGGGAGGTATGTGGCGCGGTCAGCGGTATGCTGATGGTGGCAGGCTTGCTGTATGGCTATGACGGACCGGAGACAGGCGATATAAAGAAAAACCACTACGCCAGAGTGCAGGCGCTTGCAGAGCAGTTCCGGCAGGAGGCAGGCAGCATAGTGTGCAGAGAAATTTTGAAAAATCCCCCCAAAAATCCGGAGCCTACACCGCGGACAGAGGAATTCTATCGCAACCGTCCCTGCACAAGACTTGTGATGCTTGCGGTACGCACGATGCAAGCCTACATTGCGGAAAACCCGATTGACAAATAAAAGCTGTATACCCGAAGGATTGACAATTTATGCCCGCTTTGGTATGCTGAGAAAAAACGAGGGGAGTTTGATTATGAAACGTTTGGATTATATCAGCTGGGACGAGTACTTTATGGGAGTTGCAATGCTGGCAGCGCGCCGCAGCAAGGACCCCAGCACGCAGGTAGGCGCCTGCATTGTATCCCAGGACAATATCATTATCTCTACAGGCTACAACGGAATGCCCAAGGGCTGTTCTGATGACGAATTTCCCTGGGACCGGACCGGCGAGGAGACCAAGTACCCTTATGTTGTACACGCGGAGCTCAATGCGATTCTCAACGCCAGCGGACGAGACCTGCGGGGCAGCCGGATATATGTGGCGCTGTTTCCCTGCAACGAGTGCGCCAAGGCGATTATCCAGAGTGGTATCCGCGAGATTTTCTACTTATCTGACAAGTATGCAACCACGCCCACCACACTGGCATCTAAGCGTATGCTGACGGCTGCGGGCGTTAAGTACACCCAGCTGCGGCCGAAGGTACAGTCCATCACCCTGGATTTTGTTCCTGACGAGGAGAAGTAAGGCGCAGAGGGAGACGCTGTCCAAACTGCAAATAAAAGCCCCCAAGCCATTTGGCTTGGGGGTTTTGTTTTTAGGAATTAGTGCTTTTCCAGTTTTCTTTGCACCAGCTTGACCAGCTCTACAATGGGAACGATCAGGAATGCAAGACCCAGGGAAATCAGGTACTCTTGCAGGCTCAGGTGAGCAAAGCCAAACAGGTTTGCCAGCGCGTCAATCTCAACAACAGCGGTAGTCAGCAGGAAAGAGCCAACCATAGCTGCGTAAAGCGCTACGTTGTGCCGTCCCTTAACAAGCAGTCCCACAGAGGAACGTCGCTGAGAACGCATATTGAAGGAATGGAAGATTTCACACATTGCCATAGTGAAGAACGCCATGGTCATACCGTCCTTACTGTCGGGGATATTGTGCCAAATCAAATGACCGGTTTCCAGGAATTCGCCGATATAGAAGGCGATAACTGTCAGCACGGTAACGATGAAGCCCTGATAAGCGCAGTCAAAGCCCAGACCGCCGGCGAAGATGCCGTCATTTTTACTTCTGGGGTTGCGGCGCATGATGTCGGCTTCCGGTTTTTCAAGACCCAGCGCCAGGGCGGGGAAGCAGTCGGTTACCAGATTGATGAACAGCAGGTGAGGCGCTTCCAGAATGGTGAAGCCCATAATGGTTGCGTAGAAGATGGACAAAACCTCAGACAGGTTGGAGCCCAGCAGGAACTGAATGGCCTTGCGGATATTGTCGTAAATCCGGCGGCCTTCGCCAACGGCGGAGACGATGGTGGCGAAGTTGTCATCAGCCAGAACCATATCCGCAACGTTCTTGGTTACGTCGGTACCGGTAATACCCATACCCACGCCGATGTCAGCAGACTTAATGGAGGGAGCGTCATTGACGCCGTCGCCGGTCATTGCGGTAACGTAGCCCTTGGCGCGCCAGGTGTTGACGATGCGGGTCTTGTGCTCCGGCTGCACACGGGCGTAGACAGTGATGTTTTCCACTATTGCGGCAAATTCCTCGTCGGTGTACTTGTCGATGTCGCTGCCCATCATAGCCTGAGAATCGTCGGTAAGGATACCCAGCTCTCTGGCGATAGCCTTTGCGGTGTTGATGTGGTCGCCGGTGATCATAATGGGAATGATACCTGCGTGGCGGCATTCCACGATGGCGTCCTTTACTTCGGGACGCACAGGATCGATCATACCGGTCAGACCGATGAAGATCAGATTGTTTTCCAGCGCCTCGGATTCGTAAACCGTAGGCTCTGCGTCATACTCCTTATAGGCAGCGGCGAAGACACGCAGCGCCTTGTTGCCCATACGGGTGTTCTCTTCGAAAATCTTGTCGGTGATTTCCTGTGTCAGGGGCACTACCTTTCCGTCTACCCATGCGTGGGTGCACTTCTTCAGGATTTCATCGGGAGCGCCCTTGGTATACTGGACAAACTTGCCGTCCTTGGCGTGAACGGTGGACATCATTTTCCGTCCGGAATC
>JAZRGQ010000072.1:0-22257 GCA_045644405.1 Faecousia sp. | reverse complement strand
GACCCTGCTCCTGTGGAGGAGGCTCTGGCGCTGTTTGGCCGTCTGCTGGACGAAATGGAAGAACTGACGGAAGATTGCGTATGAGTGAGCTGTTTATACCCACCCTCCACACCTTTGCGATGAATAATACTTTCACCGGCTCCTGCGGAGAATTTCGTTTTAAAGCAGAGCCGCAAGTGGTGAAGAAAAGCAAAAAAGAGGTGGATATGGAGGCAAGCTCCATTCTTGCAGAATACTGGCACGGCCCGTTTTGCTACGAAAAGAGCCAAAAAGAAGGCAGCCAGACCTTTCCTATGAGTGAGGAAGGGCGGCAGGCGATGAAAGCCTGGCTGGAAGAACACATATAAGAATAACCCCCAAGCCATCGGCTTGGGGGTTATGACTATTCGATAGAGGCATCGTAAACCAGATTTTTGGGAAGCCCCAGTTCTTTTGCCACCTGCTTCACCGCGTCCATACGTCGCATTCCGCCTGCCATCAAATCCGCAACCATTTTTGCTGCGTCCTGCGCGGTTGCTGCGGGCTTTTCCTCCGGAACAGCGCCGGCAACCACCAGCACAAATTCGCCTTTCGGCGGCTGCGTGGCGTAAAGCTCCAGAGCGCCGCCCAATGTGGTGCGAATCACTTCTTCGTGAAGCTTTGTCAGCTCACGGCAAAGACTGACAGGTCTGTCTGCACCGAACGCCTCTGCCATCGCCTCCAGAGTGGCGACCAGCTTGTGGGGCGCTTCGTAAAATACCATAGTGCGTTGCTCGTTTTTCAGCGCCTGCAAATGCTGGGCGCGGCTTTTCTTGGCGGTGGATAAGAATCCCTCGAAGCAGAAACGTCCGGTAGCCTGTCCGGAGATACTCAGCGCGGTAATCACTGCGCAGGGGCCGGGGATTGCACAGACGGTAATGCCTGCGTCGGCGCATTGGCGTACCAGTTCCTCTCCCGGGTCGGAGATAGCGGGACTGCCTGCGTCGGATACCAGGGCGCAGGTTTCACCGGCGAGGATTCGCTCTACAATCCAATCACCCTTTTGCGCCTTGTTATGCTCGTAGTAGCTGACAAGGCTTTTTTTGATGCCCAGATAATTCAGCAGTTTCAAACTGACTCTGGTGTCCTCGGCGGCGATGAAGTCCGCCGCTTCCAGTGTTTCCCGACAGCGCTGGGAAATGTCGCCCAGATTGCCGATGGGGGTAGGCACCAGATATAAAATTCCAGCCATATACTACCTCCTAAAGATGGTATAGCGATTTATAGTACCGGGAGGGCTGCCCATCGGCGTCCTGCAGGCATTCCTCCTGCCAGATGAGCCCGGGCTTGCCGCCTTTGCGGCAGTGGAGCAAAATCAGGGTAACAGGTCCATCGGGGCGGTGCCGCAGCAGACATAGCTTTTTGGGCTCGAGTTGATACTTTCCGCCCCAGTAACAAAGCTGCGCAAGGCTTTCCGGCCGATGCACAAGAAAAAAGTCGCCGCCGTAACGCAGCGCCCAGGCTGCAGAGCGGAACAGGTCCTCTGTGGAGCACAGGTCAGACCTGCGGGCAGAGGGGGTTTGCAGGCTTTTTGGACCTGCGGAAAAGTAGGGAGGGTTGGATACGCAGCAGTGAAAGCTGCCGGCAGGAATATAATCTGAAACCTGCCGCAAATCCGCGCATATACTGGTTAGACGGGAAGTGATGCCATTTGCGCGACTGTTTTCCAATGCGCAGTTATGGGCGTTTTCGTCCAGCTCAATGCCGGTAACCTGACAGTCGGCATTGCTAGCGCACAGCAGTAGACCCAGTGTACCGCAGCCTGCGCCTAAATCCAGCACCGTTGCCTGCTTTGGCAGTTTTACAAAACCGGAGAGCGCAATAGAGTCTGTGCTTAATGGAAAACCGCCGTCGCAGATGGACAGGGTAAAGCCGTTATGCAGAACTTCCATAA
Source organism: Faecousia sp. (assembly GCA_045644405.1). Classification (GTDB taxonomy): domain Bacteria; phylum Bacillota; class Clostridia; order Oscillospirales; family Oscillospiraceae; genus Faecousia. The sequence goes on along the minus strand of JAZRGQ010000072.1, from coordinate 20,345 downwards.
AAACCTCCCGATGATAAAAAATCAGTCTGCGCGCCGTGAACGGTGCGCAGACTGAACGTAGGTTGAAGAATCAGCCTTCCTCGATTGCTTCTACAGGGCAGTTGTCTGCGCAGGTGCCGCAGTTTACGCACAGATCAGCATCGATAACAAAGATGTCGTCGCCTTCGCTGATAGCCTCAACAGGGCAGTTGTCAACACAGGTGCCACACTTGACGCAAGAGTCGTTGATAGTATAAGCCATGATTTTCCCTCCGTATTATATGTTTATAGTAATGCATCACGATTCAATGCACCTCTATTCTAACACGTATTTTTTAAATTGCAATGCTTTTTTATAAAAAAACACGGGTATATTTCATTCCCCCGCTGGGGAGAATTTTCTAAGCTTAGGGGGGAGGCGTATGAACTACGATATGCAGTCGCAAAATCTGCTGCGGCAGGCGGTGCAGATGGCAAAAAATATGGGCCACAGTTACGTAGGCAGCGCGCACCTGCTTCTGGTGATGCTGCGCGGGCAGGATATGTGCGGGCGGCTTTTGCTGGAGGCAGGGGCAGACCCGGCGCTTACCGATGCGATGGCTGCAGTTTTATACGGCCGGGGTACTGCAGGACTGCCTTTACCCCAGGGCTTTACCGCAAAGCTGCAGGCGGTACTGCGTGGCGCCCGTCGGGAAGCGGAGCATATGAACAGCAAGCAGGTCGGTACGGTGCATATTCTGCTCAGCTTGCTGCGGTGCGATAAAACAGCGGCGGCAGAATTGCTGGCGCTCAATGAGATTGACAGGCAGGAACTGTTTACAAGGACAGTCGACTATCTACGCTGGAACTCTCCGGAGCAAGGAAAAAAGGAGGCGGTTGCCACGAAACTGTTGGAGCAATTTGGTGAGGACTTGATACAAAAGGCTGCCACAATGGAGCCGGTCATCGGCAGAGAGAAGGAAATCAATGCGGTGATTGGTATTCTCAGCCGGAAGAATAAAAACAATCCGGCGCTGATTGGAGAGCCGGGCGTGGGAAAGACGGCGATTGCAGAGGGTCTGGCGCAGCGAATGGCAGCCGGACAGGTACCGCCCCAGCTCAAGGAGAAAAGGCTGATTTCCCTGAATATGGCAAACCTGGTAGCACGCACAAAATACAGTGGAGAATTTGAAGAACGGCAGCGGGACGTACTGGCAGAAATCCGGCGCAGCGCAGATGTGATTCTGTTTGTAGATGAAATGCACACCATTGTGGGTGCCGGCGCGGCAGAGGGTGCTATCGACGCGGCGAATATTTTTAAGCCCGCGCTGGGGCGCGGGGAACTGCAGATGCTGGGCGCGACCACGCTGGAGGAGTACCGCAAGTTCATAGAAAAGGATTCTGCGCTGGAACGGCGGTTTCGTCCGGTGATTGTGGAGCAACCGGACAACGGAGCCACATTGGCAATCCTGCAAGGCTTAAGAGCGGGACTGGAACGGCATCACCGTATCCGTATTTCCGACGAAGCGCTGCAGGAGGCAGTGCGGCTGTCAGTGCGGTATCTACCGGATTTGTACCTGCCGGACAAAGCCATTGACCTGCTGGACGAAGGCGCGGCGCACGCAAGAATGCAGGAACTGTGCAGCCAGCGCAGTGATACCCGCAAAGCGCTTGAGCAGGAACTGAATGATGCGGTGCGGGAGAGTAAATTTGAAAAGGCGGCGCAGCTGCGGGATAAAATGCAGCGACTTGCTGCGCGACCGGCAGAAGGCAGAAAGGTAAGGTGTGTTACCGGCGCAGACGTGGCGTGGGCAGTGTCTGCCCGTACGGGAATTCCTGTCGGAAGACTGACAGCCAATGAACGGGAAAGACTGCTGCATCTGGAGCAGCTGCTGGGCGAAAACGTAATCGGGCAGCAAAAGGCAGTTGCGCAGGTTGCAGATGCGGTAAGACAGGGGTTGTGCGGTCTGCGGGACGAAAACCGTCCGGTGGCGTGCCTGTTGCTGACAGGACCTACCGGCGTGGGAAAGACTGAGTTATGCCGGACGCTTGCAAAAGAGCTGTACGGCAGCAAGGAGGCGCTGCTGCGTCTGGATATGTCTGAGTTTATGGAAAAGCAGGCGGTAGCCAGACTGATTGGCGCGCCTCCCGGTTATGTGGGCTATGAGGAGGGCGGAAAACTGACAGAGGCGGTGCGGCGCAGACCCTACTGCCTGGTGTTGCTTGATGAGCTGGAAAAAGCCCACCCTGATGTTGCGGGGATTTTGCTGCAGATTATGGAGGAGGGAGAACTTACCGACTCCACCGGTCGGCGTGTCAGCTTCAAAAACGCCATTGTTGTGATGACCTGCAACGTGGGAGGGCATTTGCGTAGCGATGGTCTTGGTTTTCAGCCTGCAGGCAGGGACGGACAGACGAAAGAGGAACTGCGGCAGCGGTTTACACCGGAGTTTCTGGGCAGATTGGACCGGATAATCCATTTTCACAGTTTGCAGGAAGCGGATATGCAGACCATCGCCTGTAAATATTTGCGCCAGCTGCAGGAACGGGCGGCAGTTAACGGTATACAGTTACTGCTGCCGGAAGAACTGGCGCAGGTTTTGGGGCGCAATTCCTGCGGAGAAGGCGGCGCGCGAAAACTGCGGCATATGGTACAGGAAAAAGTGGAAGGGCCGCTTTCTGTATTCTTGCTACACTGCGCGAAAAAGCCTGCGAAAATCCGCGGACATTTGGAAGACGGACAGCTGCAGTTTCAGCTTTGAAATGTGTTTATTCTAGAACAAGTGTTCAAAAATTCAAAAATTCCAGATTTTTCTGGTATTTTTTGAAAAAAACCTCAAAAAAAGTATTGATTTTTGAAAATCGATACGTTATACTGTCATTAAATGGAGCAAAATGGTAGTTAAGTGGAGCAAAATGGAGTGAGGTGAGCATTTGTGATCGGTAAATATTCCGCAAAACTGGACGACAAAAACCGTTTGTTTGTACCTGCGAAGCTGCGCGCGGAGCTGGGAGAGGATTTTTATGTAACACTGGGTGTTAACTGCGGTCATAGATGCCTGACAGTGTATACTGCCGCCGATTGGGAAACCTTAGGGCAGAATTACAATGCGCTTCCGATTTCTCAGCGCTCCGCTGCCACCAGTCTGATTTTTATGAATGCTACCCAATGCAGTCCGGATAAACAGTTTCGTTTCGGTCTGACCCAGTTCCTGCTGGATTACGCCGGTGTAAAGCGCGATGTGATGATTGTAGGCAGAGCAGGGCAGGCAGAGATTTGGGATAGCGAAGAGTTCCAACGTTTTGAACAGGAGAATTTGACGCCTGAGAAGCTGCTGGCTTCTTTGGAGGCGATTGGACTATGAGTGAGTTTCATCATATTTCCGTCCTGCTGGACGAATGTATCGATGCGCTGAATATCCGCCCCGACGGCGTGTATGTGGACGGAACACTCGGCGGCGCAGGTCATTCTCTGCAGATTGCCCGCCGCCTTACAACCGGCCGGTTAATTGGAATTGACAGAGACGCAGTAGCGCTGGCAGCGGCAAAGGAACGGCTGGCAGCTTACCAGGACCGGGTAACACTGGTGCAGGCAAACTTCCGTGAAATGAAGCAGGTGCTTGCCCAATTGCAGATTTCCGGCGTAGACGGAATTTTGCTGGATTTGGGCGTTTCCTCACCGCAGCTTGATGATGCCCAGCGCGGATTTTCCTATATGGCAGATGCGCCGCTGGATATGCGAATGAACAGGCAGGACAGCCTGAGCGCCCATACTGTGGTGAACACCTGGCCGCAGGAGGAACTGAAACGTATCCTCTATGCATACGGGGAAGAGCGGTATGCGCCCCAGATTGCGGCGGCGATTTGCCGGGCAAGAGAAATTGCACCCATTGCCACAACGCTGGAACTGGTAGATTTGATTCGCTCTGCAATGCCTGCATCGGCGCTCAGAGAGAAGCAGCACCCTGCAAAGCGCAGCTTTCAGGCAATCCGCATTGCGGTCAACGATGAGCTGGGCGCTGTGGAATCACTGATGGAAGATGCCATTGATTTATTAAATCCCGCCGGCAGGCTGGCGATTATTACTTTCCATTCACTGGAAGACCGCATTGTGAAAACCGCGATGGCAGCGGCAACAAAGGGTTGCACCTGTCCGCCCCAGTTTCCTGTATGTGTTTGCGGCAAAAAGCCTAAGGTACGGCTAGTCGGTAAAAAGCCGATTGTTTCTGCAGAAGAAGAATTGGAAGTGAACCCACGGGCGCGCAGTGCAAAGCTGCGTGTGTGCGAAAGGCTGTAAAAGCAGCAGAAAGGAGCACGGTATGGTGAATCAGCAAAATGTGCAATACGTCAGCTATTATACCCAAGGCAGTGTTGCCCGCAATATTTTGCCTGCCATACACGCGGTCCGCGCTACGCTGCCAAAACAGAAGCGCCAAAAGCGGCGTGTGCTTTATGTGGACCCGGTGGCGCTGCTGGGTATTGTGGTAGCGGTCAGTATGCTGCTGATGATGGGCGTCGGACTGATGCAGTTGCAAAATGCCAGAGAAGAGACACTGGCGATGCAGCAGTATGTGAACTCCCTGCGCTATCAGCAGGAGGAGCTGACACAGACCTATAAGCAGGGGTATGATTTGGAGGAAGTGGAGCGCACAGCGCTGGCGCTGGGAATGATTCCCCAGGAGCAGGCAAAGCAGACCGAAATCCAAGTGTCGCCCCGCCAACCTGTGCAGGAAGAACACATTACCATCTGGGAGCATATCGGCACATTTTTAAGCGGTATGTTTGCATAATGCGTATCCCGACCAATACACTAAAATAGCAGCTGCAATGGGCGGCGAGGGATTCCCTTGCTGCCCATTTTAGGGTGAAAGGTCGGGATTGTATGGAAAAAAAGCGCGCATACGCCCGTTTGCGGGGCAACAGCGGTCAACGCCGCAGAATCGTAATTGCCGCTGTGGCGCTGGGAATATTGGGCTTTTTGCCTGTGGCGGCGCGGCTATATCAGCTGATGGTAGTGGATTACAGCTATTACGCCCGCCTTGCGCTGCGCAATCAGACGAGAACAACCGCTGTCAGTGCGTCGCGCGGCATTATTTATGATAGGAATATGAACATTCTGGCGTGCAGCCAGAGTGTAGAAACCGTTTATCTGGACCCCCACGAATTAAAGCAATCCAAAGCAGATGTGGAGGCAATCAGCTATCGGCTGGGGGAAATTCTGGAGCTTGACCCAGTCTGGATTCAGCAGCAGGCTGCGGACAGGACAATGCGCTACAAGCAACTTGCCGCCCGTGTGAATGAGGAAAAGGCGGCGCAGGTGCGCGCGTATATCAATGACGAGCAGATTTCGGGAATTCATCTGGAGCCCGGCACCCAGCGCGCCTATCCCTACGGAACGCTGGCAAGTCAGGTGATTGGCTTTACCAATGCGTCCAATACCGGCTCAGAGGGGATAGAGGCGGCTTACAACGCCTATCTGGAGGGCAGCGCAGGCAGCGTTATCACCACAAAGGGTAATAACGAGATGGATATGCCTTTTTCCTACGAAAACTATATAGGCGCCGGTCGAGGCGCAGATGTGATATTGACAATAGACAGCACAGTACAGGCCTGCCTTGAAAAGCGGCTGGAAGAAGCGGTTGCAAAGTACGATGTGCAAAACGGCGCTTTCGGTATTGTGATGGAGGTAAAGACAGGTCAGATTCTTGCAATGGCAACCCTTGGCGGATATGACCCCAATGCGTATCTGGAAATTGCCGATACCGACACAGCGGAACAGTTGGAGCAGCTGCGGCTTGCGTATCTTGCGCAGCCTAAGGATAGTCAAGCTTATACCGACGGCAAAAAGGTCTACTCGGAGGCGTTGCGACTGGCGCAGCTGAAGCAGTGGAGAAACCGGTGCATTTCCGACGGTTATGAGCCCGGCTCTACATTTAAGGTGATGACGATGGCGGCTGCGCTGGATTGCGGCGCCATCGATTTAGAAACAGACTTTTACTGCGGCGGCGCAGAGCAGATTCCCGGACGCTCTCAGCGGCTGCACTGCTGGCGCGCCACCGGACACGGAGCTGAAAAAACACCGCAGGCGTTACAGAATTCCTGCAACCTTGCCTTTGCCCACATCGCGTTAAAGCTGGGCGGAGAACGATTCTACGAGTATATTCAGCGCTTTGGAATTCTGGAAAAGACCGGTGTGGATTTGGCAGGCGAGAGCAAAGGCGTGTTTTTTGATAAAGCCCTGGTTACAGATACGGATAAGTGGGGGACAGCATCGCTGACCTCCGGCTCCTTCGGGCAGACCTTCAAAATTACACCTTTACAGCTGGTACGCGCCATATCATCGGTAGTAAACGGCGGCTATCTGATGGAGCCGTATCTGGTTTCCGAGGTGATAGACGCCAATGGAAATACATTGCTGCAGCAAACGCCAACGGTAATACGCAGAACAATCAGCGCAGAAACCTCACAGGTAATGTGCCGGCTTTTGCAGTCGGTAGTCGAGGAGGGGACGGCGAAAAATGCCAGTGTCGCCGGCTTTTCTGTGGGCGGTAAAACCGGCACCAGCGAAAAAATCGACGTGTTCGACGGGAACGGGCAGCGGGTGCAGGATAAAATCGTCTCATTTGTGGGAATTGCGCCTATGGAAGACCCGCAGTATATTGTGCTTACTGCATTGGACACGCCATCGCGCAGCACCGGCATATATATTTCCGGCGGTGTTATGGCGGCGCCTACAGCCGGCGGCGTGCTGGAGGATATTCTGCCTTATCTGGGTGTAGAAAAGGCAAATGCGCAGGATAGCCCTGAGGGGCAGTATGTAATTTTGGAAGATTTGTCCGGCTTGACGGCAGAGCAGGCACAGAGTATACTGAAAGAGCAGGGATTAACCGCCCAATTATCCGGCTCTGAGCAGACGGTTACCGCCCAGTTACCAATGGCAGGACAGAAAGTGCCGGCAGGCAGTCAAGTGCTGCTGTATTTTGGTCAGGAGACAGTGCCGCGGCAGGTAGTTGTGCCGGATTTTACCGGTATGAACCGGAAGCAGGCCAGTGATGCCGCAGGAGAATTGGGCATCTACATTCTGGTGGCAGGCAACCAAAGCCTTTTGCCGGAGGTTACAGTTACCGCCCAGTCGGAGCCTGCGGGAAAGCAGATACCTGCCGGCAGTACGGTGCGGCTGGACTTTGCAGACACCGGCGCGGTGGATTAATAAAAAATACTTACGGAGGAACAGGCATATGAAGCTGAAGGAATTGTTAAAAGATGTAAACGTGATTCGGTTTGCTGCCGATCCGGAACTGGAAATCAGTCAAATTGCCTACGATTCCAGAAAAGTTACACAGGCCAGCGCCTTTGTGGCAATTACAGGTTTTGCAACCGACGGAAATTTATATATCCCTATGGCGCTGGAAAAGGGCGCGGCGGTAATTATTACCGCAAAGGAGCCCAACGTAGATGTGCCGTATGTGTTGGTGGAGTCAGACCGTCTGGCTTTGGCGCAGATGGGCGCAAATTTCTACGGACACCCGGCGAAAAGTATGAAAATGATCGGTGTTACCGGTACGAATGGAAAAACCTCGTCTACTTTGCTGCTCAAGCACGTTCTGGAGCAGGTGATAGGCGCGAAAGTCGGCCTTATGGGTACGATGGAAAATATGATCGGCCAGGAGCGAATTCCTACGGAGCGTACCACGCCGGAAAGTCTTGACTTGCAGCAGTTGCTGGGGCAAATGCGTGATGCAGGCTGCACCCACGTGATTATGGAGGTATCTTCCCACGCAATTTGCCTTGAACGGGTAGGCGGTCTGCGCTATGATGTGGCGGCGTTTACCAATCTAACCGAGGATCATCTGGATTTCCACAAGACGATGCAAAATTATTGCGACGCAAAAGCAGAGCTGTTCCGCCGCTGTGATCGGGCAGTGGCAAATCAGGACGATCCGTGGTACAACCGCATTTGCGCAGGCGCTGTCTGCCCGGTGCTGCCTGTGGGTGTCAAGGGCGGAAAGGGCTTGCAGGCGGAAGCTGTGGAGCTTCACGCAGACGGAATTTCGTTCCAGGCGGCGCTGGACGGCGAAAAGGTTGCCGTACGCCTGCCGATTCCCGGAAAATTTACGGTATACAACGCGTTGACTGTGCTGGGTATGGCGCTGCAGCTGGATATCCGCCTTAATGACGCTGCCGCGGCGCTGGCAACTGCGCAGGGAGTAAAGGGCAGAGTGGAGGTAGTTCCCACACCGGGTAAGCCGTATACTGTGCTGATTGACTATGCCCACACACCGGACGGACTGGAAAATGTTCTTTCCTCGGTGAAGGGATTCTGTAAGGGCCGGCTGATTGCGGTATTTGGCTGTGGCGGCGACAGAGACCCCATTAAACGCCCGATTATGGGCAATATCGGCACCGATATTGCCGATATTGCCGTCATTACCTCCGATAATCCCCGCACAGAAGCGCCGATGGCGATTATTGAGGACATTGTAAAGGGAATCGGTCCGGATAAAAAGAATTATCAGGTGATTGAAAATCGTCCGAAAGCAATCGCCTATGCTATGGACATTGCTCAAAACGATGATATAATTGTATTAGCCGGCAAGGGCCACGAAACATATCAGGAAATCTGCGGTGTAAAGCACCATCTGGACGAGCGTGAGGTTGTTGCCGCGCACCTGCAGATGACAAAGGAGTAATATGGGAAGTATAACGTTAGAGCAGGCTGCAAAATGGTGTGGCGGACAGGTAGCGCCCAAGTACCGGAACGTTACATTTCTGGGTGCCGGAAATGACACCAGAAAATTGGAAAAAGGCCAGCTTTTTGTAGCTTTACAAGGGGAAAGAGACGGCCATAATTATATTGACGCTGCGCTGGAGAAGGGCGCTGCGGCTGTGCTTTGCACCCATTGCGACGGTGATTTTCCCGCCATTGTAGTGCCGGATACCCGTCTGGCGCTGGGTGATATTGCCAGAGGAGAACGGGAACGCATCGGTATGAAAGTCGTGGGTGTTACCGGCTCTGTGGGCAAAAGCACCACAAAGGAAATGATTGCCGCTGTGCTGGAAAGCACCTACCGGGTGGCAAAAACACCGGTTAACCACAATAACGATATTGGTATGCCTATGGCAATTCTTTCTATGCCTGCCGATACACAGGTGGCGGTGCTGGAAATGGGAATGAACCATTTCCGGGAGATTGCCTATCTGACCTCTATTGCCAAGCCTGATGTTGGCGTGATTGTGAACATCGGCACGATGCATATTGAACATTTGGGCTCTATGGAGGGAATTTTGCAGGCAAAGCTGGAAATTCTCGAGGGTATGCCTGCTGACGCGCCGGTAATTCTCAATGGCGATGACGCCTTGCTGTGGAATCAGAAAAAAACCAAAAAGAAAAACACGGTGTATTTCGGAAAACACAATCCCGAATGCCGGATTTTTGGCACACAGATAAAGCAAACGCAGCAGCGTCTGGAGTTTGCGGTGCGCAGCCCGGAAGGTGAAATGGCAATTTCTATGGAGCTGGAAGGGGAGCACTATGTCCACGACGCGCTGGCTGCAATTTCTGTGGCGCTTGCGCTGGACGTTCCCTGCAATAAGATTGAAAAGGCACTGTCCGGTTTCCGGAATATGGAAGGCAGACAGGAAATTTACAGCAAAAACGGCTACACCATTATCGAGGATTGCTATAATGCAGGTCCCGAATCTATGGCGGCGGCGTTGGCTGTACTGGGCAGAAAGCAGGGACACCGGATTGCGGTGCTGGGCGAAATGCTGGAACTGGGTATGTGTACGATGGCAGAGCATTACAAAATCGGACGCATTGCCGCCGAGAACGCAGATGTGCTGCTGTCATACGGAGAGCACAGCAAGCAGATGATTAACGGCGCACTGACCGGCGGTATGTCTGCGGCAAAAGCCAGGGCATTTACCGAAAGAGAAGCGCTGGTAGAAGCGCTGAGGCAAATTGCCAAGCCCGATGACATTATTTTGTTTAAGGGCAGCCGCGGTATGAAGATGGAACTGATACTCGAGCAGTTTTTGAAAGGCTAAACGGAGGATATATATGACAAGAATCATCATAACAGGTGTAGTCGGACTGGCTTTAACAGGCGTACTGGGCTATTTTTTGCTGCCGGTACTGCGGGCGTTGAAGGCAGGTCAGTCTATCCGCGAAATCGGACCTACCTGGCATAACAACAAGGCGGGAACGCCGATGATGGGCGGTTTGATGTTTATCGGCAGCCTGATTGTCTGCTTGCTGATAAACATTCCCTCTATGCAGGAATATACGGTGTTTTATGTGCTTGTGTTGGGCTTGTGCTTCGGCCTTGTCGGCTTTTTAGATGATTTTTGCAAGATTAAATTTAAGCGCAATCTGGGTTTAACAGCGCTGCAAAAAGCAATGCTACAAATGGCGGTATCTGCGCTGTATCTGTACTTACTATACAAAGAGGGAAGTCTGACCTGTGAACTGTATATCCCCTTTGTAGGCGCGCGGATTGCCATTCACCCGCTGGCGTATATTTTCTTTGCTATGTTCGTAATGGTCGGCTGCGTAAACGCTGTGAATCTGACTGACGGCGTAGACGGTCTGTGTGGCTCGGTTACCATTCCTGTGATGGTATTTTTCACCGTGGTGGCGATAAGCACAGGCAAGCTGGATATGGCGCTGCTGCCTGCCTGCCTTGCCGGTGGACTGATTGCGTACCTGTTTTATAACTGGCACCCGGCAAAGGTGTTTATGGGTGATACCGGCTCGTTGTTTTTAGGTGGTATTGTCTGCGGTCTTGCCTTTGCGCTGGATATGCCACTGATTTTGATTCTTGCCGGCTTTGTTTACATTATGGAAACACTGTCCGTGATTTTGCAGGTTGGATATTTTAAGCTGACCCACGGCAAACGGCTGTTTAAGATGGCGCCGATACATCATCATTTTGAGATGAGCGGCTGGAAGGAAGAGAAGATTGTAATTTGCTTTGCTCTGACTTCTGCGTTGCTGTGCGTGCTGGCGTGGTTTGGTCTTTCCGGCCTGTTGGGATAATCGAAAGGAGCTTTTATGGCACTACAGAGAAATCTGTATGCCAAAGAGAACCGCCTGCCCTGGAGAAAGGGGACAGGCGCAGGTGTAGATATTCCTTTTTTACTGATTTTATTGCTGTTATTGACAGTGGGGCTGATAATGCTGTATTCAGCAAGCTATGCCCAAAGTCAGTATGATACCGGCTATACCCAATCGGTCCGGTATTTGCAAAAACAGGCGCTGTGCGCAGGAATCGGTCTATTGGCGATGGCTGCCTGCAGCCGTTTGCCTGCGCAGCTTTGGTTACGACTGGCGTGGCCGCTGTACGGCGGCAGCATTTTGCTTTTGTTTCTTGTGTTGCTGTTTGGCGAGGAGGTCAACGGCGCCCGCCGTTGGATTACTATTGCCGGACTGCAGTTTCAGCCATCTGAAATTGCGAAATTTACGCTGATTTTGCTATTTGCCCGCCTGACAAAAGGCTATGGCAGCTCTGCAAGAGCCTTTCGTAAAGGCGTTTTGGGCTTTGGCGGCGCGCTGATGGGCATTTTGATTCCCCTTGCGCTGGAGAAGCACCTTTCTGCCATTATGCTGATGGGTATGGTGGCGGTGGTAATGATGTTTGTGGCCGGCACCCACCCGAAGTGGCTGCTTGCCGGCGCAGGCGCTGCGGTGGTGTTTCTCATCGTATACGTCAGTGTGATGGGGTATGCCGGCGACCGGATAACTGCCTGGCTTCACCCGGAGCAGGACCCCTCTGACACAGGTTATCAGATTCTGCAGTCGCTGTACGCCATCGGTTCCGGCGGACTGTTTGGACTGGGGCTTGGAAAAAGCCGCCAGAAATATCTGTACTTACCTTTTCAGTACAATGACTATATCTTTGCAATCATCTGCGAGGAACTGGGGTTGGCGGGAGCGCTTTTGATAATCGCGCTGTTTGGGGCGCTGATTTTGCGGGGCTACTGGATTGCTTTGCGGGCGCCGGACCGGTTTTCCACAGTTCTGGCAGCGGGTCTTATTACGCTCATTGCGGTACAGACACTACTGAATCTGGGCGTTGTAACCAATATGCTGCCCTCCACCGGTATTGCGCTGCCGTTCTTTTCTTACGGCGGTACGGCGCTGGCGGTGAATCTGGCGCAGATGGGTATTGTGTTAAGCATTTCGCGGCATCGCAATGATGCTAAGCAACAGGAGGATATTCCATGAATGTGATTTTTACCTGCGGAGGCACCGGAGGACACGTAAATCCGGCAATCGCGGTAGCGAATATATGGAAAGAGCGGCACCCGGACAGTAAAATTCTGTTTATTGGCGGCACCGGCGGTATGGAAGAGGAGCTGGTCCCCAAAGCCGGCTACGAGCTGATTGCCCTGCCTGCCAGCGGACTGCTTCGTGGAAAATCCGTAAAGGCAATGGCGAAAAACGTCAAAATTCTTGTGCAGCTGCTGCATACGGTGGCTGCCTGCAGGAAGATTATTCGCCGGTTTAAGGCAGATGTGGTGGTGGGTACCGGCGGTTATGCCAGTTTTCCTGCGCTGCTTGCTGCCAGTATGATGAAAATTCCCACCTGTGTACACGAGGCAAACGCAATGCCGGGCTTAACTACACGCCTTATTGCCGATAGGGTAGATAAGGTGCTGGTGTGTTTCCCTGAGAGCGCCCGCCATTACCGCCACCCGGAAAAGGTGGAGGTTGTAGGTATGCCGGTACACAGAGATTTTATATTCACTAAGAAAGAAGCTGCCAGAAAGGAGCTGGGGCTGGACGAAAGACCAGTCATTGTCTCCGCCTTTGGCAGTCAGGGCGCAAAGGCAATGAATGAGGCGGTTGCCCAGCTGTTCCGTCTGGAGCAGGACGCAGGGTTTCCTTTCCGGCATATTCACGCAGTCGGCAGCTACGGCTGGAGCTGGATGCCCGGTCTGATAAAGGAAAAAGGCGTGGATTTGGAAGCAACCGATGCTATCACCATTCAGCAGTACATTTACAATATGCCCACTGTGATGGCGGCGGCAGATGTGTTTATCAGCCGGGCAGGCGCTTCCAGCTGTAATGAAATTGCCGCTTCCGGCACGCCCTGTATTTTAATTCCTTCGCCCAATGTAACCGACAATCATCAGGAGAAAAACGCAAGAGCCCTGGAGCAGGAGGGAGCAGCAGTGGTACTGCTGGAGCGCGACTGCACAGCCGAAAGACTTCTGCAGGAAATTCAAAGCCTGCTGCAGGATAAGAGCAAGATGGAAACTATGCGTTTGGCGCTGCAGAAAATGTCAGTCCCCGACAGCGCGGACCGGCTGTGCGCCATAATGGAAGGCCTGATTAAGGAGAAATAAATGGAAACAAAAACCAAAAGAAGACCTGCTTCCACCGGCGGAAGAAAACCCTCCGCCACAAAAGCACCGGTGCGGAAAAAGAAATCACAGGTTGAGGTGGTCTACACACCGCCCAAGCCCTTTAATCGTAATCGCTTTTTGCTGCGGCTGGCTACAGTGGCGGCGGTAGTGCTTGCGCTGCTGTTCGGGCTTTCTATCTTTTTCAAGGTTGAAACAGTGGTAGTTTCCGGAATGCAGAAGTACACACCCTGGCAGGTGCGTGAGGCCTCCGGTATTCAGGAAGATGACAATCTGTTCGGCATCAATGCGGCGCAGATTGGCGGGCGCATTACCACAAAGCTGCCGTATATTGTGCAGGCGCGGGTAGGAATTCGGCTTCCGGATACAGTTTGCATCGAGGTGGTGGAGCTGGACGTTTGCTATTCCATCGAAAATGAAAACGGCAGATGGTGGCTGATGGACGCGGACGGTAAGCTGATAGAGGAAATCAGCGATGCCCAGGCAAAGGGATATACCCAGATTCACGGCGTAAAAATTACCGGCGCGCAGGCGGGTATGGCAGCAGTTGCCGCAGAGCCTGTACCGGAGACTGTAACACAGGAAACTGTGGCAGAAGGGGAGTCTGTTCCGGAAATCACAGTTCCGCCGGTTACAATAAAAGCTTCTGAGCAACTGAGCACAGCAATCACAATTTTGCAGTATTTTGAGGATAACGGAATTATCGGTGATGCTGCCAGCCTGGACGTTTCCAATCTTGGGGATATATTCTTCTGGTATGGGGAACGCTATCAAGTAATGTTAGGCGACAGCACCCAGCTTGGCTATAAAATTGAATCGGTAAAAAAGGCGATTGACCAAAGCAGCGAATACCAAAGCGGAATTTTGGACGCAAGTTTTACAATTTGGCCGGAAAAAGTAGGTTACACACCTTTCTAAACCGCCTAATTGGGAAAAAATTATAAAAACTTTGACGAAAAACAAGAATTTCTATTGACCAAATGCAATTTTAGGGATAGAATATATAAGTAATATTGTAATTACAGCAGACACTGTAACAGTAGTCTGCAAGATACATAGGAGGAGAGCAAATATGGCTGATAAATTCTCAGAGCGCGTGGTAAAAATTAAAGTAATTGGTGTAGGCGGCGCCGGTAATAATGTTATTAACCGGATGATCACTGCCGGCGTAGGCGGCGTGGATTTTGTTGTTATCAACACCGATAAGCAGGACCTGAATAAGTCCGTATGTGAAAATAAGGTACAGATCGGCGAAAAGCTGACTGGCGGTATGGGCGCCGGCTCCAAGCCCGAAATCGGACAGAAGTCCGCTGAGGAGAGCAGAGCGCAGATCGCTAAGATTCTGGAAGGCACCGATATGGTCTTCATCACCGCCGGTATGGGCGGCGGCACCGGCACCGGCGCAGCTCCCATTGTTGCAGATCTGGCACGTGAGGCCGGCATTCTGACTGTTGGCGTTGTAACAAAGCCCTTCAAGTTTGAGGGTGCAAACCGTATGCGTCAGGCTGACAGCGGTATCGCTGCTCTGTCTGAGAAGGTGGATTCTCTGGTTATCATTCCCAACGACCGTCTGAAGTACGTTACCGACCAGAAGATTACCTTTGCCAACGCATTCGGCATCGCTGACGATGTTCTGAAGCAGGCTGTTACCTCCATCTCTGAGCTGGTTGGCGACGCAGGCAACGTTGTGATTAACCTGGACTTCGCTGACGTGTCCGCTATTATGAAGGACGCCGGCCGCGCGCATATGGGCGTTGGCACAGCTTCCGGCCGTGAGAAGGCTGAGCAGGCTGCTCTGGCAGCTGTTGCAAGCCCCTTGCTGGAGACTTCTATCAATGGCGCTACCGGCGTTCTGGTCAACGTAACCGGCTCCTCCGAGCTGACTCTGGACGACGTTGAGACTGCTGCCGGCATTGTGCAGGAAGCTGCAAATCCCGAAGCAAACATTATCTTCGGTGCTACTTGGGATGAGACCTTTGAAGATGAGATGCGGGTAACTGTAATCGCTACCGGCTTTGAGCAGAAGGCAGCTGCTGAAGAAGAGACTGCCAGCGGCGCAAGCAAGGTAGCTGACGATATTGACGATATCTTCAGCATTTTCAGCCGTTGATATAATCTTTCACATCCCGGACATACTCTGTCCGGGATGTTTTTTCTGTTAAGGAGATTTCTTTATGTTTCTAGGCGGTATGACACCGGATTTTTCTCTGCCCCACGTTGGTATGCGAAAAGTAAAAAGCCTGCTGGCGATTTTAATCGGCTTTCTTGTATGGCAGGGGATTCGCTTGTTTTTTCCTGATTTGGAAGCACACCCTGTGTTCATCTATTTCTATGGGCTATTGGAAATCCGCGACTCCTCCGATAAAACAATGAGCTTTGGCAAACTGCGGATTAAGTCAACCTTTATTGCGCTGGGGGTAGGCTTGCCGGCTCTGATGCTGCGGCTGTATTTTCACGAAATCGTTACGATGGAGTGGTTACTGCTGACCCTTGACTTGCTGTTGCTCCTGGCGGGCGTGCTTTTGTCGCTGGAGCTGGGTCAGCGGTTTGGCTGCGACTCGATGACAGGCCTTACTGCCATCATTTATATTTCGTTGCTCATTTACCACGCTGATGAGCAGCGGTATGTCTACGCCCTTCTGCGGGGCTCACAGACCATAATCGGTGTGCTTGTGGCGTGGCTTGTGAATGTGGTGTTGTTACCTTATCCAAGAAGAAAGAAAGACAACTGAGGTGAACGCGAATGCTCGCTTATGGCGCTTTGGCAGACAGCTATGACCGGCTGACTAATGATGTGGATTATGCCGCGGTGGTTGCTTTTTACAGGCAGCTGCTGGATATTGACGGATTGCAGCCCCGTACGGCTGTGGATCTGGCCTGTGGAACAGGCTCTGTAGCCATTGCGCTGGCAAAGCAGGGGCTGCAGGTCATCGGTGTGGATATGTCAGAGGAAATGCTCTGCGTTGCCAGCCAGAAAGCGCAGGCGCTTTCCAACGCCCCTGTGTTTATCTGCCAGCGCTTAGAGCAGCTGCGGCTGCCCAGAGGGGTGGATTTGGCTGTGTGCGCGCTGGACAGTATGAATTATATTGTAAATCCGGAGCACTGCCGCGAGGCAATCCGGCGGATTTACAGAGTGCTCAATCCCGGTGGCTGCTTCATTTTTGACGTGAACACGCCGGAAAAGCTTAAGGCAATGGACGGACAGGTCTTCCTTGACGAGGACGATGACGTTTACTGCGTCTGGAGAGGCGAATTTGACGAAGCAACAAACATTCTAAGCTACGGAATGGACTTGTTCCAGCGCCGTAACGGCTTGTGGAAACGCAGCTTTGAGGAGCACCTGGAGTACGCCTATACCCAGGCGCAGCTGACAGAATATTTGCGTGAGGCGGGCTTTACGGATATTCAGGTGTTTGCCGATTGCCGTATGGAGGCGCCGTCGCCGGAAGAACAGAGAATTTATTTGAAAGCAAGAAAGGGTCGGGTAAAATGAAAGATTATCTTGTACGTGGTATGAGTATGGACGGGTTTGTAAAAATGGTGGCTATCCGTTCCACACAGCTGGTAAGCCGCGGCGCACAAATTCATAAAACCGCACCCAATGCAACCGCAGCTTTCGGTCGTGCGCTGACAGCGGCATCGATGATGGGCAATATGCAGAAGGTGGAAAAGGGCTCAATGACCCTGCAAATCAAGGGCGGCGGTCCTATCGGCTCTATCGTCTGCGTATCCGATGCAATCGGAAATGTGCGTGGCTATGTGTATGAGCCCAATGTGCCGCTGGTGGAGGCGTACCCCGGTAAGCTGAATGTAGGCGCTACAGTGGGCAATAACGGCACACTGACCGTCATTCGCGACTTGCAGATGAAAGAGCCGTATGTGGGCTCTGTGGAGCTGGTATCCGGTGAAATCGGTGATGACATCACCGCATACTTTGCCCAGAGCGAGCAAACCCCCACAGCCTGCGCGCTGGGTGTGCTTGTGGACACGGATTGCAGTGTGAAGGTAGCAGGCGGCTATATGTTGCAGCTGCTGCCTGGCGCTCCGGATACGGTGATTGATACGCTGGAAAAGGGAATCCAAAGAGCCGGCGCGGTAACGGCTATGCTGGAGCAGGGAATGACACCGGAGGATATTCTGGGACAGGTCTGCGGCGATTTGGGCGTTATGTTTATGGAAACCACTGAGGTGGAGTATAAATGTTACTGCAGTCGGGAGCGGGTAACCGCGGCGCTGATTAGTTTGGGTGAAAAAGAACTGACGGAAATCGCCCAGGAGGAGAAACCTTTTCCTGTGGAATGCCAGTTTTGCGACTGTACCTATTCGTTCTCGCCGGAGGATATTCGGAATATACTGAAAAAGCTTTGATTTGTCCCCTGTTTATACGCGGGAAAGCCGGTTTTTTAGGGCAGAAAATTGTTGTAAAAAAAACGTAAAAAATGCTTGACAAATGTGGGTGCGACAGGTATAATAAGACCCGTCGCTGGTGATTTGTGAACACCGCGATGCCCGAGGGGAGCATAGCTCAGCTGGGAGAGCACATGCCTTACAAGCATGGGGTCACAGGTTCGAGCCCTGTTGTTCCCACCAATCTGGCCCGGTGGTGCAGTCGGTTAGCACGCCAGCCTGTCACGCTGGAGGTCGACGGTTCGAGTCCGTTCCGGGTCGCCATATTCCAATGAGCAGAGCAAATCGCTCTGCTCAATATGCCTCTGTAGCTCAGTTGGTAGAGCAGTGGACTGAAAATCCACGTGTCGTTGGTTCGATTCCGACCGGAGGCACCACTTTTCTTTTCCGCATAAATGCGGGTGTAGCTCATCTGGTAGAGCGCCACCTTGCCAAGGTGGAGGTAGCGAGTTCGAGCCTCGTCACCCGCTCCAACGTATTAAGGACGCACTGCGTTCTTAATTTTATATGGTACCGTGGCCAAGTGGTAAGGCAAGAGTCTGCAAAACTCTCATTCCCCAGTTCAAATCTGGGCGGTACCTCCAAAAAACAAAGGACTTCTTCGGAAGTCCTTTGTTTTATTTAGAAAAAAAGCCACCAACGACCCAATTACGTAACGACGTTGCCTTACGGCAAACAGTGTTGTGCTGCGCACAAACGATGTGGGCTAACGCCCAATATTGTTGCACTTTGTGCAAATTGATGCTATAATACACCAAAGAGGTGATTGTGATATGAAACTAACTCTATCGCAAATCAAGGATATAACGTCCGGCGCGGTCGGAATCGAGGAAAAGACTGACGGCGTTCATTTTTATCGCTTTACGCAACAGCAAGAACAGCTCTACAAAACCCGCAGCGCTGATTTTTACAAGAAAACCTTTGCCACCTCCGGCATACAACTGCGTTTTTGCACCAACAGCCAAACGCTGTTTTTAGAAACGGAAGTGTTTTCCGGAAGCAGCAGAACATATTTTGCCTTCGATGTATTTGTGAACGGCAAGAAGGTAGACTCTTTGGATAACTTTACCGGCGTTGCTTTACCTCAGGATTACACCACTGTTCAGCTGCCTTTCGGTAAATTTTCTAAAGAATTTTACTTGGGCGCAGGCGACAAAGAGGTCTGCATTTATTTTCCCTGGTCTGTTCAGGCAATTCTGAAACAGCTGTCGATTGATGACGGCGCGTATATAAAGGCAAATAAGCCCTCCAAGAAAATGCTTTGCTTCGGCGATTCCATTACCCACGGCTACGATGCCTTGTATCCCAGCAACAAGTATATTACACAGCTTGCAAATTTACTCGACGCCCAGGAATACAACAAAGCCATTGGTGGAGAAATTTTCTTTCCAGCCCTTGCGGCGGCAAAGGAAACCTTTGTACCGGATTATATCACCGTCGCCTACGGCACAAATGACTGGAATAGCTGCACAAGGGAAGTCTTCACCCAAAACTGCAGGGAGTTTCTGGCGAATTTATGCGCGAATTACCCTGATTCTAAGATTTTTGTTATTACGCCCATTTGGCGCGCGCAAATGAACGAAAGCAGGCCGTTCGGCGCGTTTGAAGGTGTAGCGGAAGTGCTGGAAAAAGAAGGAGCAGCCTTCGGAAATATATCGGTTATCAATGGCTTCTCTTTTGTTCCGCAAGAGGCAGCCTTGTTTGCTGATTTGCGGTTGCACCCCAATGATGAAGGTTTCCGGCATTATTTTGAAAACTTATCAAAACACGTTAACTTGCGAAAATAATACTAAGGAGTAAGAAAAATGTATACGAAGCATACCTGGAATTCGAATAATCATTATAATTTCTCATACGTAAAGTACCTGCCCAAGGACTTTGATGAATCTAAGGAGTATCCGTTGGTGATATTTCTCCACGGCGCAGGTGAGCGGGGCGATGACCTGGACATCGCAATGCGGCACGGCTATATGAAGCACGTGCGGGAGTCGGGC
Source organism: Faecousia sp. (assembly GCA_045644405.1). GTDB lineage: Bacteria > Bacillota > Clostridia > Oscillospirales > Oscillospiraceae > Faecousia. The sequence continues at coordinate 618 of JAZRGQ010000072.1, read as the reverse complement.
AGGGAGTATCCGTTTATCTTCGTTGCACCGCAATGTCCCCACGAAAAGTACTGGGGCTGTTTTACAGAATCTCTGATTGCTTTTGTTGATGATATGATTGCTTCCTTGCCTGTGGATAAAAAGCGGGTATACTTAACAGGACTTAGTATGGGCGGCACAGGCACGTGGATGCTGGCAATGGCGTGTCCGGAGAAGTTTGCCGCCATTGCGCCAATCTGCGGCTCCGGCATTTACTGGAATGCAATTGCGGTAAAAGATTTGCCCATTATGATGTATCACGGCGATTGCGATGCCATCGTTCCGGTTACGGAAAGCATCAATATGCTTACCGCGGTGAATAAGCTGGGCGGAAACGCAAAGCTGGAAATTTGCAACGGCGTTGCCCACAATGCGTGGGATTACGCCTACGAGGGCAACACACTGTATAACTGGCTGCTAAGCCACAAAAAAGACTAAAAGAAAGGGCGCAGTTCGTTTGAACTGCGCCCGTATTTTATTTACCTTGATAGCTGTCTACAATAGTGCGTACACACTGGTCAATGCCCACGGTGTTGCTTTTCAGACACAGGTCATAGTTGAGCGCGTCGCCCCATTTTCTGCCGGTGTAGTGCTGATAAT
>JAZRGQ010000071.1:0-14948 GCA_045644405.1 Faecousia sp. | reverse complement strand
CCCGGTCGGTACGGCGGGCGAGAACGCACTCGCCGTTCTCCAGATCCCGAGGACCGCACTCTACCCGCAGGGGCACGCCCTTCATCTCATACTCAGCGCACTTCCAGCCCATGCAGTTGTCGGAATCGTCCAGCTTTGTGCGGATACCGGCAGCCTCCAGCCGCTGCTTCAGCTGGTTTGCCGCTTCCAGAACGCCTTCCTTGTGCTGGGCGGAGGGCAGCACCACCGCCTGAATCGGCGCGACCTTGGGAGGCAGTACCAGACCGTTGTTATCGCCGTGGGTCATAATAATGCCGCCGATAAGACGGGTGGATACACCCCAGGAAGTCTGATGGGGGTTGACCTTCTGGTTGTTCTTATCGGTAAAGGTAATATCAAACGCCTTGGCAAAGCCGTCTCCAAAATAGTGGGAGGTGCCTGCCTGCAGCGCCTTACGGTCGTGCATCATACACTCGATGGTGTAGGTAGCCTCTGCGCCGTTAAACTTTTCCTTATCGGTTTTCTGACCCCGGGTTACCGGCATCGCCAGCACATTCTCACAGAAATCGGCGTATACGTTCAGCATACGCTCTGTTTCTTCCTGTGCCTCCTGGGCAGTGGCGTGCATCGTGTGTCCCTCCTGCCACAGGAACTCTCTGTGGCGCAGGAACGGACGGCTGGTTTTCTCCCAGCGGAGCACACTGCACCACTGATTAAGCATCATAGGCAAATCCCGATGGGACTGAATTGCATTTTTGAAATATTCGCAGAACAGGGTTTCCGATGTGGGGCGAATGCAGTAACGCTCCTCTAATTTTTCGTTGCCGCCATAGGTAACCCAGGCGCACTCCGGCGCAAAGCCTTCCACGTGATCCTTTTCCTTCTGCAGCAGGCTTTCGGGAATCAGCATAGGCATATACACATTCTGGGCGCCGGTTTTCTTAAACTCCGCGTCCATAATTTGCTGAATGTTTTCCCAAATGGCATAGCCATAGGGGCGGTAGATGAACATACCCTTAATCGAGGAATAATCGATGAGCTGCGCCTTTTTGCACACATCGGTAAACCACTGGGCAAAATCTACCTCCATATCTGTAATTTGTTCAACCTTCTTGTCCTTTGCCATTGTTTCCACCCTCTCATAAAACTGAGTTTTCGTTCTTTATATTGTAGCACGCCTGTCAATGGTTTGCATAGGATAGTATACAGTTTTTCCCTCGGGAGGCTTCCATGAAACAGGTAACTATATTACTGGAGCCGTCTGTGGCTCTTTTTTATACCCATATTGCGCAAAACGCAGGGCTGCCGCTGGAGCAGGTGCTTGCCGATGCGCTGTTCAAGCTGGCTGCAGAGCTGTCTCTGGAGGCGCTGAACACCTGAAAGCGCCCTGTAAAGCAGCCTTTGTTATCATACATCGTTTCCCGCTGTTCGTCAAGATTTCCCTACTTTCGTTTTACGTGCACCTCTTGACAGTCTAATCTTTCACACACTATACTAAAATATATAGATGGAGGAAATTGACAATGAAAAAGCTTTACGAAAAGAACGAGCTGACCTTTTCTCTGGTTTGGATTGGCATTTATGTTGTGGTAATGAATATCGCTCTGCAGTTCTGCGGCGGCTTTGATAACCTAGCAAGCAAAACCGTACCCCAGCTGCTGGTGCCGGTGGCTTGCATCGCAGCGCTGGCTGTGGCGGTGAGTGTGTGGGTTATACGTAACGGCTTAGACAAAAAATACGGCTTATGCAGCTTTCAGGGAAATGCGAAAAGCTATTTATGGTTTCTGCCGCTGGTAGCAATGTCCTGCATCAATCTAAAGAACGGACTATCTCTTACCGCGCCGGTGGCAGTCTGCCTTTTAATGATGGCAAATACCGCGCTGGCTGGCTTTGTGGAGGAGGTTATCTTCCGCGGTTTCCTATTCCGCGCAATGGCAAAGGACAACCTGCGCAGCGCAATTCTCGTTTCCGCGCTGACCTTTGGTGCAGGACATATTGTAAATCTTTTTAACACCGCCGATACACTGGGTGTGCTCTTGCAGGTATGCTATGCGATTGTGATTGGTTTTCTTTACACAGTTATTGTGTACAAAGGCGGCAGCCTGCTACCCTGTATCGCAAGCCATATGTTTGTAAACGGCAGCAGTGTATTTGCCCGTGAAGAAGGACCCTTCACCAATCTGGTAGGCGCCCTGTTCGGTAGCTCCACTACAGAGCTTGTCCAGATTTGCAGCGCAGCGCTGATTATCCTCATTTCCGGCAGCTACGCGATTTGGCTTTGGAAGATGGCAGAATAAGCCGCTTGCACTTTGGGAAATTACGTGTATAATAACAAATGAAAAATGTACTGTTATGAAAGTAATCCCCCGAAAAATGCCAACATTGGAGGACATATAAAATGAAATTTGATGTGATTATTATCGGTGCCGGCCCCGGCGGTATTTTCGCCGCCTATGAGCTGATGCAGCGCAAACCCGATTTGAAGGTGGCTGTTTTTGAAGCGGGTCACGAGCTGAGCAAGCGCAACTGCCCCATCGATGGCAAGAAGATAAAAAGCTGCATCGGATGCAGCAGCTGCAGCATTATGAGCGGCTTTGGCGGCGCCGGCGCTTTTTCCGACGGAAAGTACAATATTACCAACGACTTCGGCGGCACTCTGTTTGAATACATCGGTAAAAAGAGCGCGCTGGAATTGATGCGCTATGTAGATGAAATCAATCTGGCGTACGGCGGCGAGGGTACAAAGCTCTATACTACCGCCGGCAGCCGTTTCAAAACCCTGTGCATTCAGCACGATTTGCACTTGCTGGACGCCTCTGTCCGGCATCTTGGCACCGATATCAACTATGTGGTGCTGGAAAACCTGTACGCATACCTGAAGGACAAAGTAACCTTCTTCTTCGATACCTCTGTGCAGTCTGTAAAGGCATTGGAATCCGGCTACGAAATCATTTGCAAAGACGGCGTCTACACTTGCGACAAGTGCATTGTTTCCGTTGGCCGCAGCGGCAGCAAATGGATGGAAACCGTGTGCCGGGAGCTGGAGATTCCCACAAAATCCAACCGCGTGGATATCGGTGTGCGCGTGGAGCTGCCTGCTGAGGTGTTTGCCCACCTGACCGACGAGCTTTATGAGAGTAAAATCGTCTACCGTACCGAAAAATACGGCGACAGAGTCCGTACCTTCTGTATGAATCCCAAGGGCGCTGTGGTTAACGAAAACACCAACGGCATCATTACCGTAAACGGCCACAGCTACGAAGACCCTGCCAAGCAGACAGAAAATACCAACTTCGCCCTGCTGGTGGCAAAGCACTTCTCCGAGCCTTTCAAGGATTCCAACGGCTACGGCGAATCCATCGCACGGCTGAGCAATATGCTGGGCGGCGGTGTTATCGTACAGCGCTTTGGCGATTTAATTCGCGGCCACCGTTCCACCCCCAGCAGAATCGAGGAGGCTTTCATTACACCCACCCTGGGCGCAACACCCGGCGATTTAAGCCTGGTGCTGCCCAAGCGGATTCTCGACGGCATCATCGAGATGATTTACGCGCTGGATAAGGTTGCCCCCGGCACCGCCAACGACGACACCCTGCTCTACGGCGTGGAAGTTAAGTTCTACAATATGGAAGTAGAGGTTAATGAAAATCTGGAATCCCGCCACCCCGGTCTGTATATCATCGGCGATGGCAGCGGCATTACCCACTCTTTGTCCCACGCATCTGCCAGCGGCGTACACGTTGCCCGCTGCATTTGTGAATAATCATAAGCCGCCTGTATCAAACAGGCGGCTTTTTCATCTGGAAAAAGATAATAATTTACAGCCAAACCGCGGCGTGTTATAATAAATACGGTAAAATAAACAGGATTTTAACAAAAGGAGCAGATTTATAATGGCACAGTACATCAAGCTCAATCCCGACGCACTGACCAAACTGCGCACCGTAAATCCCCGCCTTATCTCCTACAATGTGGAGATGACCGAAATTACCGGCGGCACTTTCTGGAAAGCCTACACCGATGCCCAGATTGACGGCACCGAGCAGGTACCCCCTCCCGACCTGTCCAAAGGTATTGCGGGTATGCACCAGTGGTACGACCCAATCGATACCACCAACCCCCGCCTTATCAAGCTGGCAAAGGAACTGGGCAGCTGCTGGGTACGTGTTTCCGGCACCTGGGCCCCCAGAACATACTACGTTTTTGACGGCACCGGTATGCCCGAAGGATATTTCAATCACCTGAAAAAAGACCAGTGGATTAACCTGCTGAACTTTGTAAAAGCAATCAACGGAAAGCTGAAAATCTCCGTTGCCAACTGCGACGGTCTTCATTCCCACGATGAGCCCTGGAATCCCAGTCAGGCAGAAAAGATTTTTGCCTTAAGCAAGGAGCACGGCTGCCCCATTGAAGCTGTGGAATTTGTCAACGAGCCCAATATGATGCAGAATACCGGTTTCCCCAAGGACTACACCGCCGCTGACTTCCGCAGAGACCAGGACATCTTCCACAAGTGGGTGCGGCAGAACTATCCCGAGTGTATGATTATCGGTCCCAGCGACACCGACCCCAACGCTATGTCTGTAGACGCCGACGGCAATCCCCACCCCTGGGTAAACGCCACACCCGACGAAACCGCAGGTATCGCTGCAGCCCTTCCCTACTGCTCCACCGCAGAGCTGATGGACGGCTGCACCGAAAAGCCGGATATTTTCAGCTATCACTACTACAACGGCGTTTCCGAGCGTATGGCTGCGATGATGCCCTCCGCCTTTACTCCCTATGAAGGCTGTATGAGTGAGGCATATCTGGGCGCCGCCGCCCATACCGCCCGCTGCTTTATCTCCTATCGGGATAAGTATGCCACTGCCAGTGGCGAAATGTGGGTTACCGAGTCCGGCGATGCCGGCGCAGGCGGTCATACCTGGGCGTCTACCTACGCCGAAGTCATTCGCACTCTGAATGAAATTGGCTCTTTCGCCACCGTTACAGACGGCATTATCTTCCATAACACATTGGCGTCCTCCGACTACGGCTGGCTGAAGCACGGCACATTTGTTCCCCGCCCCAGCTACTTCGCCGTTCTCCTGTGGAAGAAGCTGATGGGCAACACCGTCTACGATTCCGGTGAGCCTGTCCGTCCCGGCGCCCACGTCTTTGCCCATTCCCGCGCCGACGGCAAGGAAGGCACCGCCTATCTTGTGATTAACACCTCCTGGGAGGAATCCACCACTGTAGCGCTGCCCAAGCAGGCGCAGGTCTACTCCCTCACCGGCAACGGCTCTATGCGTTCACGCACTATGCTGCTGAACGGACGGGAACTTGTTCTGGGTGAAAACGATACGTTACCCGATCTGTCCGGTGAAACCGTCAGCGGTGAAATCACAGTTGCCCCCGGCGGTTGCACGTTTATCGTAATGTAAGCAAACAAAAAACCGGTGCTTAATGCACCGGTTTTTCATTTACTCTACAAGTCTTCCGTCAGGACTGATGGTTACAATACGCAACGGAATATCCTTGCCGCTGTTTTCGATAGCAGTCTGTACCGCATAGGTAAGACCGCCGCAGCAAGGTACCGTCATACGGGTTACTGTAACACTGCGGATATTGTTATTTTCAAAAATCTGCGTCAGCTTTTCCGCGTAATTGACCCCGTCCAGCTTGGGGCAGCCAATCATTGTTGCCTTTTTGTACATAAAATCCTTGTGGAAATTGCTGTAGGCATAGGCAGTGCAGTCGGCTGCAATCAGCAGGTCTGCCCCGTCAAACCAGGGCGCATTGGGCGGCAGCAGCTTAATCTGCACAGGAAAATTGGTAAGCTCCGACAAGCGCGCCTCCTTCTGTCTTTTTGCCGCCATCACCGCTTCGTGATTGTAGGCAGGCGCTTCCCGCTCCTCAAAGGAAATCGCGTCCACAGGGCAAGCAGGCAGGCAATCGCCCAGGCCATCGCAGTAATCCTCCCGCAGCAGCTCCGCCTTGCCGTTTACCATACCAATCGCGCCTTCGTGGCAGGCTTTGGCGCACAAGCCGCAGCCGTTGCACTTTTCCCGGTCAATGGTAATGATTCTTCGTTTCACGCGCATTCCCCCTTCTTTTTCTGCGCTTTCTGCGCTTCTACTATTGCCATCATATATTCATACATCTCATCACCCACACACTTGCGGGCGTGCGCGCACCACTGCACACAGCTTAAGGTGTCGTTATAGGCAATAAAGCCGCATTTTTCGCAAGCCATCTGGGAGTCAATGGAGAACATTTCAATCAACTCGCCGCATTGGGGGCATACTTTTTCGATAATCGTCGGTGTACGGGGTTTACCCTGGCATCCATCTAACATAACGATCCCTCCTTTTTCTATATCATAGAATAAAAGCACGCCGACCGATGTTGCAAATATCACATCTGTCGGCGTAATTTTTATAGCATTCGAAAACAGTTGCGGTCATAGTCAATCAGACCGTCTTCCTTCATTTTCACAAGCTCACGGGTCAGCGCGCTGCGGCCGACGCACAGGTATTCCGCCAGCTCCACCCTGCCCAGAGGAATTTCAAAGTAGCGGGACGCCTGTGTCTGCGCCTGGGCAGAAAGATATGCCAGTACTTTTTCACGTATGCTCCGCTTAGATACTGCCTCTACCTTTCTCATCAGGTTGCGGTTTTTATCCGCAATCACCCGCACCATATTTTCAATCAGCTGCAGATGAAACTGGCACGCCATCGTGCAGTTGCGCATCACCCGTTCAAAGGGCATAAACAAAATTTGCGCGTCCTCCGAAACCTGAAACGTAACCACCGACAGATTGTCCGACCCGCAGGCAAAGGTTTCTCCAAACACATCGTTTTTGCGGCTGCGCACCAGCATCGTTTTATTGCCCCAGATGTCTTCCTTGACCATATCCACCGCGCCGGAAATCACCACGCCAATATGCCGGATATTTTCACCCTCAAAGGCAATAATGTCCCCCTTGCGATAAACACCGGTATGGTAACCGGTGCAGCCCAGCATTGCCAACCGATCCTCCGGCGCAATACCGGCAAACAGGGAACACTCCAGGTCTTTAATCAGCGCTTTCATTGTCATCGCCTCCATAGCAACAGTATACACCAAAGCATATAATGTTGCAACTATCACATCAGCTATCAGAAGAACAATTTGCGCGCAAGTGTTTCCCGCGCAGCGCGGTTGATTGCCAGATAAATCAGTAAGCCGCCAAACAGAACCAGCACGCACAGCGGATAAATAGACCAGCCGATAAACTGCAAACGAAAGGCAATTCCCATCAGGTACTCTATCAGCAGCATAAATGCCCCCAGCGCCATAACCGCGCCGCCGATAATATAGAGCCTTCCTTTACGCAGATAATGTAGCAAGGTAACCACCGCGCAGGTAATCAGGCACAACCCGGCTGTAACCGGCAACGCGAAGGGTAAAAACCAGCTGCCGTCTGTAGCAAGGTTAATATACAGCAAATATGCGCCCGCCGCGGCAAAGTCGCAAGGCACAAAGATAACAGGATTGGGTTTATAAAACCACTTAGGCAGAGCAAATGTAACATACGCCAGCGCTAAAGCGCCCGCCACATATCCAAACCAGTCCAAACGTCCGTCCATATGCAAATCCGCGGCAAAGCAGACAAACAGCGGTATCAAAAACAGGATAATCACCGCGCCGTTCAGCGCTTTGGAGCCGGTGTTTTTCTTTGGCATTTTATTTTCAGGATACAAAGGCTGCTGCGCCCTGTTTGCAAAATCCGGGTGGCAAACAGCCGTATTGCAAAGGGGACATTTCTTTTCCGTATCTGCCAGCTGTACGCCGCATTTAATACAGTACATTTCCTTACCTCCCGTTCTGATTGCTTTCCACCACAGCAGAAAGCCCCAATTCCTGCAAAACAGCAAAGAAGTGGCGTTCCAGCTCTGGCTCCTGAATATTGCGAATAAAGTTAATATAGGTAGTATCGCCGTAGGAGAGCATTCCACAATTATAGGGTGCTTCCGCCTGGACGCCCAGAATAAAGTCAAAGCGCGCAATATACGTTTCCATCACTTCCGGCACCTTCACCTGCCCCACATTGGAAAGTGTCAGGCAGGATTTTTTCTCCCCTACGCTATCAAAGATTGCCTTCATCACCATATTTTTCAGCGGCAGCGGAATCAGTCGCACCAACGGATTCTTTTCATCGTTGACATTGGTGGCAATTACGCTGCTCATATGCTTTGCCGTGATTTCCGCGCCCATCTTATGCTGAATGATTTTGCATATCTCATCGAACGTGTAATCACCAAGCCGGGGATCCAGCTCAGGGACTGTATACATTGCAAAGTTTCGCAGCGTATTGCTGGGAAACAGCTGACGCAAATTGACAGGAATCAGAAGCTTTATGCGCTTCTGCCGTTTTTGCTCCGGATTTTTCTCCTTTTGCAAATTCGCGAGCGCCTGCATCATCACAGCGCTCATAAACACAGTTACCGTTGCATTGTATTTGTGAGCTGCTTCCAGTATTTGTTTTACAGGCAGCTGAAAGCAGGTCAGGTTAAAAAAGCCGTCCTTTTGCACCTGTCCATACATATGCCACGCGTTTGTATCCTTGCGGCTTGCCGGCACAGCGCCTGCATATTTGGGAAAGCAATCCTCCAGTTCCTCTTCAGCCGGCGGCGCTTTGCGGTCCAAAATGCCATACTCGCAGGGAATCTGAATATGATATTTTTGCTCCAGATATTCCGCCACAAGGTTTTTCAGAAAAATCAGCGCGCCTGTACCGTCTGTAAGGGAATGAAAAAATTCAACCGCGATGCGGTTATGATACACAATCACCCGAAACGCGCATTTGCGCATCTCATTCTTGCTCATATAGGCAAGCGGATAGCTGTATTCCTCACTGATTTCCGGCGCTGCGGCAACCTGCTGCAGATAATACCAGAACGCGCCCTTACGCAAGCGGGCAGCAATGGACGGAAACCGTTTTACCGCAACCTCCAGCGCCGACTTCAGCACATCTGTATCCACCTCGTCAAACAAGGTTACCGACTGCCGAAAAACATTGCTCCAATTTTTTCTTCTCGCCGCCGGATAGATTTTGGCTGCATTGTCCAGCCGTACCCACCGCAGCGGCCCTGTACCTTTCCTCGGCATACTGATTAATTCCCCTCGTTCTTGAAAAATGCTACCACTACCGCGCCGGGTCCCGCGTGCGTACCAATCACACTTCCCAGAGTTGTATAGCGGACCTGCGGCAGGTTTCCTTCCCAGATGTAGCGGCTGTCTTCAATATACTTTAATAGCAGCGCGTCGGAAATGCCGCTGTAGCCCAGCAAAACCGGCTTGGAAAAATCAATGCCGCCTGCCTTATCAATTTCCTGAACAAGCAGGTTGTTGCCCATTTTCGAGCCGCGCGCTTTCCCTAGCATATGAATCTCACCGTCAACCACAGAAAGCACCGGCTTTATATTGAGCACTGTTCCGGCAATGGCAACCGTCTTTGATATTCTGCCGCCTTTTTTCAGGTATTCCAGTGTGTCCACCAGCGCAACGATTACAATCTTTTTCTTTTCTTCCTCTAAAATCGCCGCGATTTCCTCAGCCGTCTTCCCCGCGTCCAGCAGAGAGAATGCCAGCTCCACCAGAATACCGCTACCCATCGCCGCGCTGCCGCTGTCCACTACGAATACATTGTCAAACTCTTGCGCAACAATCATAGCACTTTGATATGTGCCGGAAAAATTGGACGCAAGGGTAATTACAACCGCCGCCTCACCCGCCTGCTTTGCCTTTTCAAATTCCTGCATAAACGCGTCCGGCGTTGCCTGGCTGGTGGTAGGAAGCACATCGCTTTCAATCAGTTTTTCGTAAAAGCTCCTGTGGTCAATGGTAATGCCGTCCAGAAACGCCTCATCGCCAAAATGCACCGTTAGAGGCACTGTATATACTCTTTCCTTAAATTCCGGCACCAAATCCGCAGTGGAATCCAAAATAATTCTCGTTTTCATACGTCTTTTCTCCTTATTCCTCCCGATTCTCTGAAACCGCTTCCAGACTTTCGCTGATAATGGAAAGGCTGCGGTAAAACGCAATTCTTTCCTCCTCGGTAAGCCCTCCGCTTATCTTGTCCAGAACGCCGTTGATTTTATTGGCTATCTTCTGCCCCGCTTCAAGGCCTTTCTCTGTGAGCAGCACCGGACTTCTGTACCGCTTTGCGCTTTCTGCACTGCGGGTAATGAAGCCGTTGGCGTCCAGATATTCCAGCGCCCGGGAGATAGTGGCCTTATCCTCCTCGCAGCGTTCACAAAGGTCTGTTGCGGTCGCGCCCTTGCTGGAATACAGGTAGTAAAGGCAGGAAACGTGGGCGCTCCTTAAATCGTATTCCGCCATCTCTTGATTTTTTATCTTCCGGATATTCCGGCTGATTCTGTTTATTAAAACAGTAAAGGTCTCAAATCTTTCCTGCATTGTCGTCCCTCCGCACACTTGTTGATATATCAACAAGTTGCATTATACCGCAAATCCGCAGCCCTGTCAACAACTACGTTCTCACTCACTCTACCTGTATTGGCTCAGTATGTAGATTTTTTCACAAGTATTGTTGCATTACCTGCATACTAATGCTAGAATCAACCTGCGAAACCATTTCACGTTTGGATATGCCAACAATCCGCCGCGCGCTGTTAAAAGGCGAATATACTCCGGCGAATGCTCAAATAGATGCTTTGCAGAAAGGAATTATACAGAATGAAATCAAGCAAAAGAATCCTACTTTGGATCATCATTGGTTTTCTAGCAATGATTGCGCTTGGAACAATTCCAAGTTTTTCCGCCTTTATGGCAATAATTATTGCCTTGTTGATAGCGCCTGTTGCGCGCTGGCAAGAATTTCTTCAAAAATACATAAAAGGCAAAATTAAAATCATCGCCATTGTTGTGCTTGCTGTTTTGATGTTTGCTACCTTCCCTGCCTCTGATGCACCGGCAGATACAGACATTCCCGGCGAAACCACCACAGCATCAACTACCGATTCTACTGTTTCTACCACAACCGAATCCACCACTATACCGACTACCGAATCCACTACAGTACCCACTACCGCGCCCGCTACAATACCCACTACCGAGTCCACTACTGTACCGACCACTGCACCCACTACCGAGCCAACCACCGCGCCCACTACCGAGCCTCCGCACACGCATACCTTCAGCGCTGCTACCTGCACCGCTCCTGCGACCTGCTCCTGTGGCGCTTCCGAAGGAGAGCCCACCGGACATAACTGGAAAGACGCCACTTGTTCGGCTCCTGAAACGTGTACTGTCTGCGGCACAACCAGCGGCTCCACTGCTGCGCACAGCTACTCCGATGGTTCCTGTGCTGTTTGCGGCGCAAGTGATCCAGATTATAATAACGAATCCGACATTACATATGTTCTGAATATTAAAACAAAGAAATTCCATCACATATCTTGCCGAAGCCTGCCAACTAACAACCGGCAGGATACCACGCAAAGCCGAGACGAGGTCATTGGCGCAGGCTATGATCCTTGCGGCATTTGTCATCCCTAATCTATAATAAAAAAGGCTTGACCGGTTTGGTCAAGCCTTTTTGTTAAAATGGCGTCAATTATCTTTAATCTCCCAGTTTGATGTTGATGCCGCCGGAATTATCACTATCGGTATGAATCTTGATATAGGGAGCAAGGCGCTCAGCGATATGTAGCACCGGCATAGACTGGATATATACTTTGCCGGGTCCGGTAATGCGGGTGTGGAACAAACCTTCTCCACCAAGGAAAATGTTCTTTGCGCCGCGGACCATTTCCACGTCCATAGTGCAGCTTTCGCTCATAGCCGCAAGATAGCCGGTATCCACCACAATGCTCTGCCCTGCCGCCAAATCATATTCCTTGCAATGACCGTCAATCTCCAGAAAGACCATACCGTTGCCGGTGATTCTCTGCATAATAAAGCCTTCACCGCCAAAAAAGCCTTTACCCAGCTTCTTCTGGAAATACACCGATAATTCCAGACCTTTTTCCATTGCCAAAAAGCCCCGCTTCTGGACCACAATTCCGTTGCCCGGGGTTACCTGATAGGGGATAATACTGCCGGGGAAGGTGGAAGCAAAGGCAATCATACCGCTGCCGCCCTGGGGTGTGTACTCATTTACAAAGAGAGATTCACCGGAGAACATTCTGCCAAACATCTTTTTAAGGCCACCGCCTGTGCTGGTGTCCATTTTCATATTGGGGGACATCCAGCTCATAGCGCCGCTTTCGGTGCATAAGGTCTGACCTGCTTCAGGATAGCAGATTACGACGGGCAGATTGCCGCCCTCAATTTCATACTTAATCATATCGCTCCATCCTTTCTTTGTTTATCATATGACTCCTACTGTTATTATATATAATAACAGCAGGATTTCAATTTATTTTTGCAAAATAAAAGGCTTGACCGCTTTGGTCAAGCCTTTTTTCGGGTCGATGTGCTCAATCGACCCCTACATTCGTGTTCCATTAGGACCAAATACTTTTCGTCAAAATCACAATCGCTTTTAACGATGTTGAACTACTTCGTTATAGTAAATGTTAATCACTTAGAAGAACACATGCATAACCGTACCTTCACCTACAATGCTATCCAAAGTAATACGGGCATTTAGTCGCCCTGCGGCGTGTTTGGCGATGGAGAGCCCTAAGCCGGTGCCACCGGTTTCCCGGGAATGGCTCTTATCTACCCGATAGAACCGTTCAAAGATCCGAGCCTGGTGTTCTTCAGGAATACCAATGCCGGTATCCTTGACGGTCACGCTATCCTTGCCGACGGTAACGGTGACCTTGCCGCCGTCCTTGTTGTAGCGGATGGCATTGTCGCACAGATTGTAGATCAGCTCATAGGCAAGCTGCCGCACACCGGTGATGACGGTATTTTCGCCGAGCAGCTCCACGGTGATGCTTCTTTGATCTGCCGCAGGGAGCAGGGATTGCAGCACCTGCGAAGAGACCTGATACAGGTCAACACTTTCCTTGGGGAACTCCCCGCTCTCATCCAGCTGGGACAATCGGATCACATCGTTGATTAAGTTCAAAAGCCTCTCTGCCTCACTGCATATGTAGCCTATGAACTTGCCATTGTCCTCAGGTTTTACAAAGCCGGACTGCAAAAGTTGGGCACTGTTCAGGATGGACTGCAAGGGGGTTTTCAACTCATGGGATACATTGGCGGTGAATTCCTGCCGGTTGCGCTGGGAATTGACCTGCTCTGTTACATCAAAGGCAAGCACCACAGCACCCAGGAGCTTTCCGTTTGATACGATGGGACTGATACCGATCTGGTACTCACTGCCGTGCTTGGAGGTGTGGAACTCAGCATGTTTTCCGGAAAGCGCCTTTTGGATGCCTTCGCGCATAGCTGCGCTGCGGTCGATCACCAGAAAATCCAAACCTACACAAGCGGCACTGGTTTCAAAGAGCTTCGCCGCTGCCGGGTTGATACTGAGGATCTTTCCTTCGGCCTCCAGCAGGACCAGTCCCTCATTCATAGAAGCAGTGGTCTGCTCAAACTGGTCTGTTTTCTCTTTCAGCATTGCAACCTGTGCGCTGATTTGCTTATTCTGCTTGTCGATACGGTGCAGCAACGGAGAGAGCTCATCATAAGCCTGTGCCTCAGTTGGCGCATCCAGATTCAGATCGTTTAATGGATCCACGATCTTTTTTGCCATAGTTTTGGCAAGGAACAAGGATACCAAAACAGCCGCTGTAAAAATCAGGAGCGTAGGAAGCAGCACATCCAATAATAATGCAAGCACGGAGTCCTGTGCCGCCGCAATGCGCAGCACTGTACCGTCTTCAAGACGAACAGCGCTATAAAGCATGATTGTGGTCAGGGTATCGGAGTAACGCTGGCTGGTGCCCTTTCCGTAAGATAGAGCCTCCATGATTTCTTCTCGCTCAGCGTGATTGTCCATGGTTGCTTCGTCAGCCTGTGTGTCAAAAAGAACCGTGCCGTTACCGTCGATCCATGTAATACGGAAATCCTTAGTGGCAATATTCCGGAGGTAGTCTTCTCCGGAGGATTCCAAGCCCAATTTGGTCAGAGTCAGCTCAGATTCCAGCTGCTCCCACTGGACTTCAGAATAATGGCTGTACAGGACACCCATGACTACGCCCAGGCTTAGCAGCAATACCACAGCGGCAACAGCGAAAATGGACCGAAAAATTCGTTTCGTCATGGAGTGACCTCCATACGGTAGCCGATGCCCACAACGGTCTTGATGCAACCGGCGGCCTCACCCAGCTTCTGACGCAGGGTCTTGATATGCATATCTATCGTGCGGCTCTCGCCAAAGTATTCTTCGCCCCAAACCTCACTCATCAGGTTTTCACGGGTATAGACCTTGCCGGGATGCAGCAGAAACAGCCGCAGGATCGCAAACTCCTTCTTAGTCAGCTCCACATCCCAGCCAAAAACACGCACCTCATGGCTTTCCGTATCCATAACAATGCCGTGGGCAGACAGAAGTGTGTCTGACTTCTGCTTTCCGCAGCGGCGAAGCACCGCCTTAATCCGGGAAACCAGGGTCATAATGCCAAAAGGCTTTACTAAGTAATCGTCCGCGCCGGTATCCAGACCGGTAATCATGTCCATTTCCGTTCCCTTGGCGGTTGCCATGATGATGGGGATATCCTTTGTGGATGGATTACTGCGCAGCTTTTTCAGAATCGTGATGCCGTCGTCACCGGGCATCATAATATCCAGCACGATCAGCTCCGGAGTTGACCTTTTCAGTGCTTCAAACAAGGGAGCGCCGCTGGGAAATCCCTTTGCTTCAAATCCGGTGGTATTCAGGGTGTACACCTCAATAACTCGGATTGTGCTGTCGTCATCTACGATCCAAATCATAATTCATTCCTCGTTTGTATGTGTGCCGGTGATGGAGAATTCCACCCACTCGGCAATATTGGTGGCATGGTCGCCAATTCTCTCCA
>JAZRGQ010000070.1:0-2422 GCA_045644405.1 Faecousia sp. | reverse complement strand
GCAAATTACGAATGCCAGACACGGCTTTGCCCAAGCAATGTGGATAGCCTGTCGGCTATTTACGGTGAGGCAAACAGATGGGGCGCTGACCTGTTCGTTTCCAACCATTTCAATGCAGGCAGAGGAGACGGATATGAGGCGCTTGTGTACAGCGATGCGCGCAGAGCAATGGGCAGGATTTTTGAAAAACACGTGAAGGCGGCGGGGCAGAACAGCCGCGGCGTGAAGATTCGCACAGACCTGTCTGTGCTGAAAAAGACAGCAATGCCGGCAATCCTCAATGAAGGCGCATTTGTGGATAACCAAAAGGATATTGCCGATTGGAATGAGGAGGCGGAGCTGAAAAAGCTGGGTATAGCCTACGCAGAGGCTGCGGCGGAGTTCTTGGCGCTGGTAAAGAAGGCAGAGACACAGCCGGAACCGGACTACAGTCAGGAGCAGTTCGTTCGAGATGTGCAGAAGGCGCTGGGTACGGTGGTAGATGGAGATGCCGGAAGAGTAACCCTTTCAAAGACGGTAACCATATCTGCTAGGAAAAACACAACCCACCCCGCAGTGCAGCCAGTTCAAAGGTGGCTTGCAGCATTGGGCTATTCTGAGGTAGGGGAAGCCGACGGTATTGCAGGTCAGAAGTTTGAAAACGCGGTGCTTGCATTCCAGGAGGACAACGGTTGCTGGGTTGACGGCGAAATTACAGCAAAAAATAAAACCTGGCGGAAGCTGCTGGGTATGGAATAAAGAGGTATAAATATGAGTGAAGCAGTGATTGTGGCACTGCTGGGCTTTGCCGGAACACTGTTTGGCTCCCTTCTGGGCGTGTTAGCAGCACAAAAGGTAACCCAGTACCGGCTTGCCCAACTGGAAGAAAAAGTAAACAAGCACAATAAACTGGTAGAACGGACATATAAGCTGGAGGGGTATGTGGAGGAATGTCAGCACGATATTAAGGAGCTGAAAGCCTACCATTCGCCCCGTTGACGGAGGAGTGTATGACGCAGATAATGAAAAGTCTGGCAAATCTCATTAAGGTGAAAACCATCGTTACCTTTGCGGTAGTGAGCGTGTTCGCAGTGTTGGCGCTGCGGGGCGATATTGGCGCGGATAATACGATGATTATTGTTTCTATGGTGGTGTCGTTTTACTTCGGCACCCAGCACGAACGGTCAGAAAAAACGGACAAATAAAGTGCGCCCCGCCCAATTGGGCGGGGCGTTTTTTATTTAGGGCAATGTGATGTAGGACGCCAGGCAGGAGATAAACGTTTTGTTGCAGGGGCAGTGGGTTTGCGCAGAGGGGAAATAGCGAGACCAGACCACCGGGTCTCTGCGCCGCCAGGCCTCGGTAATCGCCCGGCGGATAGAGTGCTCTATCGATGCGGTGCTTTTGCTTCCGCAGAGCGCAGCAATCGCCGGATACAATTCGCAGGTCAAATACTGATTGGGGTCCCGAGCGAATAGGGGGATTCCATAACACAGCTGCCGGTAACCGTCCAGATGCATTGAGAAATTCAGTAACCGTAGATGCAGGGCGGTCTGGGCATAGGGGTCGGAAGGGGGATCATTGCCGGTGGGGATATGTATCAAATCCAGAAGCCGCAGTTTAACGGTTTTTGGAGTGGGCGTAACAAGCAGAGTACTGATGCCTAAGGACAGGGCGCGCTGCTCCATATACAGGCTGTGGAAACTGGTAATGCCGAGAATACACGGCGGCTGATAGGGAGATTCCTGCAAAAGCGTGATGCCGTCTTTATACGGTAGCATCAGATTCAGAATCAGCGCGTCCGGGCAAAAGTCCTGCAGCAGCTCTAAAGCGGTTTCGCCGTCCTGGCAGACCTGTATATCAAATTCGCCGCTTAAATCGTCTGTTAAAGCCTTTACAAATGCGCCGGAGGGCTCGGCAATCAGTAGTTTGAACATAATACACACCTCTTTCTGTAAATACAATACCACAGCTTATTGCGTTAAGAAACAGACGCAATTCGATACTTTTCGAGGAAATCTACAAATCGTCGGCAAGAAATCACAAGAAGTGGGGTGGTAGCCTGTTGCATTTTCCTGAGGGTATGATAAAATAAAACCACCAGAATTTTTTGTTTCAATGAAATAATAATAGACTAAGTATAAGAAAACAGGCAAAAGGAGAATTTTATGGCTTTATTTTCCAAAGCAGTAAATGTTGACAGCAGCGGCAGAGATTTGGCAATGCACGGCACTCCGGCATTTCCTGCGGCAAGCTATCAGGATAGCCTGACCCACCATAACATCGACTGGCACTGGCACGAGGAGATGGAGGCTGTTGTGCTGACCCACGGCAGTGTGGTCTATTCTGCCGGTAACCGGAAGTACACGCTCCAGGAGGGTGAGGGCTTTTTCATCAATTCCGGAGCCCTTCACGGTGCCTGGTCGGTGGATACCACCGGCTG
>JAZRGQ010000069.1:0-2093 GCA_045644405.1 Faecousia sp. | reverse complement strand
CAGCGCCTGGTTACACGGTGCGGCAGGGGATATTTGCGCTGAGCAAATCGGTCAGTACGGTATGCTCCCCAGTGATATGCTGAACGTCTTACCCCGACTACTGAAATAAGGCGGGATTGTATGAAGCGGATATTTGTGTTGGTGCTGATTGTTACGTTGCTGTGCGGCTGCAGCGCAGACACCTCGATGGACAGGGTGCTGAATCTGCGGCAAGCGCTCTTAAACGCAGATGAATGCAGTTTTCAAACACGAATTACCGCCGACTATGGAGAGAAGATATACTCGTTTACAATGGAATGCCGCTGCGACAGGGAGGGGAATCTAAACTTTGCTGTTTTACAGCCGGAAACGATTTGCGGTATAACCGGCGAAGTTTCCGCAGCGGGCGGATTGCTTACATTTGATGATAAGGCGTTGGCATTTGAGCTGCTTGCTGACGGTCAGATTACGCCGGTCAGCGCTCCCTGGCTATTAATGCGCACGCTCCGCGGCGGCTATATTTCAGCCTGTAGCGGTGAAGGGGATTCATTACTGGTGCAAATGGACGACAGTTACGAAGAAAATGCGCTGCAGCTGGATATTCGGCTTGATTCTCAGGCAATGCCTGTGCAGGCAGATATTTTGTATCAGGGAAGAAGAATTGTGTCGATGGAGGTTATAGGGTTTCATATTTCGTAACATTTTGTCGGCTGCTGCATAGAATATTTTACTTGCGCTACCGTATATTTTCCGTCTGTATGTGGGACAATAGAATCAGCCCCGTTACATATGGACGAATCCGGTAGCGCAGGCAAAGATTCTTGGAGTGTGAAGTGCATGGATAGCAGCGCAGTAAAACGGGGCGATATATTTTATGCGGATTTATCTCCGGTTATTGGGAGCGAACAAGGCGGAACAAGACCGGTTTTGATTGTCCAGAACGACACCGGTAACCGGCATTCTCCAACTGTGATTGCAGCGGCAATTACCAGCCAGACCGGAAAAGCCCGTCTGCCAACGCATATCAATATTGCCGGCGGTAGTGTAGGTCTAAGCAAGGATTCTGTAATACTGCTGGAACAAATCCGTACTATCGATAAGCGTCGCCTGCGTGAGCATATGGGCAAGCTGGACGATGCGCATATGCTGATGGTAGATGATGCCATTGCAGTCAGCTTTGGCTTAAATGAGAACCGTACAATATGAATGAACACCCCCTGTATCACATATGGTTGTGATACAGGGGGTGTTTTATATGCAAGTGCAATATGCGGTTGATTGCGACGGGAAAACCGTCGGTTACGTTACGATTGAAAAACAGGGTTTGTTTCTGTGCCTGGATTGCTGCTGCAATCTGCCGTCAGATACGCCGTATTACGTGCAGATGACAGCAGGGGACAGGCGTATTGATATGGGTCTGTGCGTAAAAAGGGAAGAGGGGATTGGCTTTTTTGCGAGATTACCGCAAAAGGCAGTGGGCGCCGAGCCGTATACATTCGTTGCCCATACGCAAAACGCAGAGCAAAATCTTCCTTTCTTTCCGGTTGACCCGGAGAAACCGTTTATAAAACTGGAAAACCTGCCGCTGGCGCGGTTTGCAATGCGCAACGGACAACCGGGCGTTATAATTCCGTAAGGGTGAGTCCGACAGGGCAGTGGTCGGAACCAAGCGTTTCCTTATAAATCTGCGCGTCGGCAAGGTTATTTTCAAGACGTCTGGAGATTAGGAAATAGTCAATGCGCCAACCTGCGTTGTTTTCTCTGGCGCGAAAACGATAGCTCCACCAGCTGTAGCAGCCCGTTGCATCGGGATTCAGGTGGCGAAATGTATCAATAAAACCGCTGTCAAGCAGCCGGGTAAAGCACTGCCGCTCCTGATCGGAAAAGCCGGCGCTGCCACGGTTTGCCGCCGGATTTTTCAGGTCAATTTCCTGATGTGCTACGTTTAAATCGCCGCAGACAATTACAGGCTTTTTCTTATCCAGCGCACAAAGATACATACGAAATGCATTTTCCCATTGCATACGAAAATCTATTCTTGCCAGTTCCTGCTGTGCATTCGGCGTATAGCAGGTAACCAGGAAAAAGTTCTCATATTCCAATGTAATAACCCG
>JAZRGQ010000068.1:0-4106 GCA_045644405.1 Faecousia sp. | reverse complement strand
ACCTTTCGGATAGCCTGCTCCCCGTCGTTGGCCGTCCCCAGGACCTGAAATCCGTCAGTACGTTGCAATATGGCGGTTAGTGCGTTGCAGAACTCCTCGGAGTTATCTGCGATTAAAACAGTTGTGTGATTGTCCATAGCTTCCACTCCTAAACATTGAGATTGATCCCTCCGGCCTTTGACAGCTTGATGCGACAAATATAATTTAGCATAATGTTTCGCTTTTTGCAAGGAAAAATAGAAACAATCGGTCGACAAAAACGGCGTAAAAACGGCAAAAAACAGCAAAAAACAAACAATTCGACCAAGTTCGACTTGTGGAAAACTTTTTGTGGCGGTTGACGCAGGCGTGGCAAATGGTGTAAAATGAGAAAAAATATCCAAGGAGGCGTTTTTATATGTACGATGTATGGGATTTGAATCCGATTTATAAGGGATTTGACGACCCCGCTTTTGCTGCAGATATGCAGACGCTGTCGGAAAGTGTCATACAGGCGGAGGAATTTGCCCGGCAACTGGCAGATGCTGAGCCTTTGCAGGGGCTTTTGCAGGGAATCGCTTTGCAGGAAAAGATTATCGAGCTGGTAAATAAGCTGGCGCTGTATGCCAATTTGCGCCAGTCCGTCAATACCCGCGATGGGGAGGCCAACTCGCAAATGGGTCGGGTTATGGCGCTTTACAGCGGTTTGGCTGCGCCCCAGGCAGCTTTTGAGGCGTGGGCAAGCAGTCTGCCGAATCTGATGGAGCTGGTGCAGCAGGAGGAAAGTCTGCGGGAATATACCTTCCTGTTTTCCAATATCGCCGATAACAGCCGGTATCTGCTCTCCGGTCGCGGTGAGGAGATTATGGCGAAAATGTCTTTGTCCGGCGGCAGCGCCTGGAGCGATTTGCAGTCTTACCTGACCAGTACAGTACCGGTCAGCTATCGGGGACAGACTACCAACCTGTCCGCTATTCGCAATCTGGCATACGATCCGGACCAGCAGGTGCGTAAGGACGCCTATGAGGCGGAGCTTGCCTGCTATGAGCGAATTGCCGACGCGGTGGCGTTCTCTCTGAATTCCATCAAGCTGGAGACCATTACCGACTGCCAGCTGCGCGGACACGCCTCTGCGCTGGACAGAACACTGAAAGCTGCCCATATGGAGCGGAAGACGCTGGAGGCAATGTTTGCGGCGATGGACGAATACCTGCCCAAATTCTGGCAGTATCTGAAGGCAAAGGCAAAGGCGTTGGGACACCCGGGCGGACTTCCCTGGTATGACCTGTTTGCGCCGATGGGGAACGTGTCTGCCAAGTTCACACCCAAGCAGGCGCGGGATTATCTGGTGGAACTGTTTGCCGGCTTTGACAAAGAGCTGTCGGATATGGTGGCAACCGCCTTTGATACCGGCTGGATTGACTTCTTCCCCCGGGACGGAAAGCGGGGCGGCGCATTCTGCGCCGGCGTGGAATCCATTGGGCAGAGCCGTATTCTGACCAATTTTGACGGCTCTTTCTCCGATGTGGTAACGCTCGCCCACGAGTTGGGCCACGCCTTCCACAATCAGTGCATCAAGGACCAGAGAACGCTGAATCGGGATTATTCTATGCCGGTGGCGGAAACTGCGTCTACTTTCAATGAATGTGTGGTTATGGCGGCAGCGATTCAGCAGGCAAAGGACGATACAGAGCGTCTGGCGCTGGTGGAATCCCAGTTGCAGGACGTAACCCAGATTATCTGCGATATTTACTCCCGTTTCCGTTTCGAGAAAAAGGTATTCGAAAACCGGCAGCAGGAATTTATGCAGGCAGATACCCTGTGCCAGATGATGCTGGAGGCCCAGCGCCAGTCCTACGGCGACGGTCTGGACGCGGAGTGCCTGCACCCGTATATGTGGGTGTGCAAGAGCCACTATTACGGTCCCACTTTCTATAACTTCCCCTATGCTTTCGGCGGACTGTTTGCCCGGGGTCTGTACGCCCAGTATGAAAAAGAGGGCGCTTCCTTTGTGCCGAAGTATAAAAAATTGCTGCAGACCACCACAGTGGCAACTGCGGAGGATACAGCAAAGGTTGCCGGCATTGACCTGACCGACAAGGACTTCTGGCGCAGCGCGCTGCAGTCTGTGGCAGAGCAGATCGATATGTTTTGTCAGCTGACTGAGAAAGGAGACGGGCAATGAACAAGCAGATTCAGGAATTCAAGACGTTTTTGGATAGCGCCCACAGCGTCTACCACGCGGTAGCAGCATTGGCGCAGCAGCTGGACGCAGCCGGATACACCCGCTTGCAGGAGCGTGAAGTCTGGACACTGGCTGCCGGCGGTAAGTATTATCTGATTCGGAACGGCAGCGCTCTGGTCGCCTTCCGGATTCCTCAAAATGGCGGCGCGGGCTTCACCCTCAGCGCTGCCCACGCAGACAGACCCGGCTTCAAGCTGAAAGAAAACGGAGAATTGACCGGCAAATATACAAGGCTTTCTACCGAAAAATACGGCGGCTCTTTGATGGGAACCTGGCTGGACAGACCCCTTTCCGTAGCAGGCCGTGTAATGGTGGAAACACAGCAGGGCTTGCAGAGCAAGCTGGTGGATATTGATAAAGATTTACTGCTGATTCCCAGTGTTGCCATTCATATGAACAGAAACGCCAATGAGCAGAGCAGCTGGAATCCTGCGGTGGATACGTTGCCTCTGCTGGGTTTGGAGAAAGATAAGGGCAAGCTGCAGGCTCTGCTGGAGGAGGCTGCCGGCGGAGAAATTCTGGGGCAGGATTTGTACCTGTATTTGCGCCAGACGGCAAGTGTTTGGGGCGCAGAGGGAGAATTTATTTCCGGACAGGCGCTGGACGATTTGCAGTGCGCCTGGTGCTGCACCCAGGGCTTTTTGAATGCAGAGCCCAGCCGGAATGTGCCGGTGCTCAGCATATTTGACAGCGAGGAGGTAGGCTCCGGCTCTTTGCAGGGTGCGGATTCCAATCTGCTGGAGAGTGTACTGGTAAGGATTTGCCGCAGCTGCGGCTGGGATTTGGAGCAGATGTGCAGCCGTTCCTTTATGGTGTCTGCTGACAATGCCCACGCCCTGCACCCCAATCACCCGGAATTTGCCGACAGCAATAATGCGCCGGTGCTGAACGGCGGCGTGGTGCTGAAGTTTAACAGCAACCAGCGCTACACCACCGACGGCGCATCTGCGGCGGTGTTCCGCAAGCTGTGCAAGCAGGCGAATGTGCCGGTGCAGACCTATTACAATCGGGCGGATATGCCCGGCGGCTCCACGCTGGGTAATATTTCCCTTTCTCACGTATCGGTGCCTTCTGTGGACATTGGTCTGCCTCAGCTGGCAATGCATTCGTGCTATGAGACCGCAGGCG
This sequence comes from Faecousia sp., assembly GCA_045644405.1. GTDB lineage: Bacteria > Bacillota > Clostridia > Oscillospirales > Oscillospiraceae > Faecousia. The sequence goes on along the minus strand of JAZRGQ010000068.1, from coordinate 754 downwards.
TTTTGGATATGCAGTATCTGCTGCAGGCGATGACCGCCTACTATAGCAGCGATATTTGCTGTGTAGAGTAAAAAAACAGGAGGTTTTAAACCTCCTGTTTTTTATTTATCCTTCTGCCACAACGATTTCCGAAAGGGTTAAGCCGGGGTTTCTCTTGCAGGTGAAGTCAATCGCCCAGTAGCTGCTGAATACCAGCAGGCTTCTGCCGCGGTAATCTTCCAAAAGCTCCGCGTCGCTGCCCAGATTCAAATCGGACAGGTCGCCGCTGTAGCTGTCAATAAGGCGAATCTCCTCATAGGGCAGCATCTCCATTCGCAGGTCCACGCCGTACTCGTTTTTCATACGGTACTGGAACACGTCCAGCTGTAGAGTGCCAACCACGCCCACAATCACTTCCTCCATACCGGAGTTGGGGAGCTTGAAAATCTGAATAGCGCCCTCCTGGGCAATCTGCTCCGTACCCTTGACGAATTGCTTGCGCTTCATAGAGTCCTTGGCGGAAACACGGCAGAAATGTTCCGGGGCGAAGGTGGGAATGCCGGAGTAAAGGAACTTTTTGCCCGGCACGCTAACGGTGTCACCAATGGCGAAAATGCCCGGGTCAAAGACACCGATAACGTCGCCGGCATAGGCTTCTTCCACGATCTCACGCTCAGCCGCCATCAGCTGCTGCGGCTGGGAAAGGCGCATTTTCTTGCCGCCCTGCATATGGAAATATTCGCTGTCACGCTGGAACTTGCCGGAGCAAATTCGC
>JAZRGQ010000067.1:0-2915 GCA_045644405.1 Faecousia sp. | reverse complement strand
GGCGTGCTGCTGACTGTGGGCTTTGGCTCCTGGGGCATCAACCCGCTGAATATGATTCCCACCGTGCTGGGTGTTTGCCTGTACGCGCTGGTGAAAAAGGAAAAGCTGGGCGCGCTGAGCAACGCGATGATGTTCTCTACCGGTATTGCGCCGCTGATTTCCGACCTGCTGTTCCGCTACCCCGGCGCTGCATATCTGGGCTTCAACCCGCTGGGCATCGGTCTTGCCCTGTTTGTGGGTCTGATTATCGGCTTTTTCCTGCCTGCCGGACTGGCGCACTCTCCCAATGTTCACAAGGGCTACGACCATTATTCTGCTGCTGTACCCATCGGTATGACCGCGTTTTTCCTGCGGGCAGTGCTGTATAATGTGATGCTGGGTACAACCCCTGCAAAGCTGGAGCTGGCGACGCTGGCTGCGCCCGAAGCGGAATTTTTCTACGGCTGTAATATTTTCTGCGTAGTGGTATTTGCTCTGTGCATCGTCTTTTCCCTGTTGATGGGCTGCAAGCCGAAGGATTACTGGAATCTTATGAAGGATCCCGGCCAAGGCGTCAGCTTTACTACCAAGTACGGCAATGCCCCCTTCCTGATGAATGTGGGTGTTTTCGGACTAATGATTGTGGCGTATTTCAATCTGGCGGCATTTTTGGACGGCGGCGTTGCCCGTATGGGTACGGTGTGGACAGGTATGACCTTCGGTATTGTGTTCTGTATGCTGGCAACCTGTAATTCCGGCAGCCACCCCCGCAATGTATTGCCCATTATGGCTGGCTATGTGATTGCATCGTACCTGTTCGGTTGGATTGCCGGTCTGCTGGGCGTGGAGAATTACGGACTGACCATTGCCAACCAGTCCATTCTCATCGGTCTGTGCTACGCCAACGGTTTGAGCCCCATTTCCGGCAAGTACGGCTTTGGCTACGGCATTCTGGCAGGCGGTCTGCACTACCTGCTGGTAACCGCGGTGCCGGATATGCACGGCGGCTTCTGCCTGTATAACGGCGGCTTTACAGCAGCGCTGATTTGCCTGCTGTTTGTTCCCCAGCTGGAGAAGTTCTGCCGCACAAAGGAAGAGCGGCTGAGCAAAGCAAAATAAAAAAACCCCCAAACCGGTTTCCGGTTTGGGGGTTTTTGCGCTTATCGGATTTTGCGAAGACCGCTGCCCATTCTTGCAGCGGCGTTGCCCACCTCGGCGGCGGATTGCAGCTGGGGCTCGGCGGTACTGGCGCAAACGATGCGCCGGGCGCCAACATAGGTATCGGCGTAATAGCCGGAGTACAGGTCATCGTAACAAACGCCCTTGCTGTCGGCGTGAATCATCTTGCCGTCGCCGGCGTAGATGCCTACGTGGGTTGCAAGATAGGGAGAGTAGCTGGAGCGGAAGAACACCAGATCGCCAACCTGCAAGCCTTCCTTGGAAACAATCAAGCCGTCCTGCATCTGGTCGTCAGCGCAGCGGTTGAGGGTGATGCCGTGGCTTTTGAATACGTAAGTGGTAAAGCCGGAGCAGTCAAAACCGCCGGGGGCGCTGCGTCCGTAGGCGTAGCGGGTGCCAAGCTGCTCGGTGGCAAGCTTCAGAAGGGAAGTGCGCAGCAGCAGCGCGTCTGCGATGGGCTGCTGGGATACGGCAGCAGTCTGGCTGGATTGCACATCACAGCGGACAAAATACCGGCCGTTTACTACGTTTACCTGCGATGCATCGATGTAGCCGTTCATTTCGTAGCAGTCAATTTTATAGTGTTTGGCAGTCTTTGCCAGAACAGTCAACTCGGTGCCGTCCTCAATTTGTCCAATCACCGCCGATTGATTGCTGGCGCGGCTATGTACCAAAGAGGCGTAGCTTTCCGTGGCAGTATCCGGTTGCAGCTCGGCGCCTGCTGCATAGGGGTTTGCGATGGCAAGCACAGCGGCAAGACACAGCGCAAGGCAGCCCAGACGGAAGCCAAAACGGGAGAATAACCTCATAAAAACGTCCTTTCAAGATTGCGGAATGATTCCAAAAGATAACAAATCGGTAACAAATATATCATACCAGTTACGATTTGTCAACCCCCCGCCGGTTACACCCCAAATAGCGCATAAAAAAAGCAGAGGCTTAACCTCTGCTTTTTGCGTCAGCTTTCCATTTGCTTGCCCAGAAAGCTTGCCACTGTCTGCACCAGTTTCTGGTCTGACTCTGCCAGCGGCGAATCGCTTTCACCCAGCAACAGCATAACGCAGCCCATCAAATCCCCCTGGCTGAGAATGGGGGTTGCCACGCCCAGATGGTACTTGTCCGAACTTTCGGTGGCGCGCACCGGCGCGTCGCCGGAGGTGTAGCGGTAATGCACCCGCTGATTCATCAATCTGTCCAGCTCTTGTGAGTTGGGCTTGTCCATAAGCTCCCGCTTGGGCGCGCCGGACAGGGCGATGATAGAATCCCGGTCGGAAACAGCGGCGATGCGACCGGTGTTTGCGCCGATGGCATCGCAAATCTGGCTGGCGAAATCCTGCAGGTCGCCCATAGGCGAATACTTGCGGAAAATCACGCCGCCGTCCTTTTCTGTGTAAATCTCCAGCGGGTCTCCCTCACGGATTTTGAGCGTCCTTCTAATCTCCTTTGGAATCACAATACGCCCGAGGTCATCCACCCGACGGACGATACCAGTAGCTTTCATATATATCTATCTCCTTGTTATCAATTTTTACAAATTACGCTGTTAGTATCTGTAAACAGGCGGAGATTATACCGCAATAAAGAAAAATGAACCTATGCTTTCTTTTTTGAAAGAATAGGTTCATCTTTTTTAATTCTTCGACTGTGATTAGATGCTTGATCGACACATTTATAGTATTAATGAACAACATCACAGTAAATGATTACGTATTCAAAAGCATACACATTCTTAACAAACAGCGTTAAGGACGCATCCT
>JAZRGQ010000066.1:0-2314 GCA_045644405.1 Faecousia sp. | reverse complement strand
ACTTTGTTGCCGGTAAGATTCTTCAGTTCTAAAGCTACATCACCAATCTGCGCATTCCTTTCCGGAAATGTCTGAGTCATCTCACGTCCAACCATGTATTTAATGAGCTCGGCACGGTTTGTATCCTTCACGCTGCTGCTTCTGTTGCAGCTTCTTCTTGCTGGTGTTTTCGGTAATGCCGTCGGGGTTTGCGGCGCGGCGCTCTGCGCGCAGACGCTCCTTTTCGGCTTCGATGCGCTCAGCTTCCAGAGCCTTCTGGAGGCGGATAGCATCTTCTTCATCATAGATCTTACGGTATTTCTTGGTCAGATAGACATCAGCGACGGTGGACACGACACCCTGAACAAACCAGTACAGGCTCAGTGCGGCGGGAACGGTAAAGCCGATCCACAAAGACATCAGAGGCATCATCCACATCATTGCCTTACCGCTCTGATTGGCCTTGGAGCTCTTTGCGGTTTCCTCATCCTGAATGCCCTTCTCGTTGGTAACAACGGAGTCGTTCATCTTCATGGAGATATGCATGCTCAGAACCTGGCTGCCGGCAGACAGCAGAGGCACGAGGAAAGCGCCGATGGTTGCCCAGTTATAGACATCCCACGCGAATACATTGAACTGGGGAATCAGACCCATGTCAATGCCCAGGAAGTTGAAGTTAACACCGGCCTTGGCGGTTTCACTCAGAACAATGCCGGCCTGCTCCAGCTGGGGCAGAAAATCGGGAATATACTTGGCGGCAACCACCTGGTCGTAGTAGCTGTTGTTGGAGAAAACACCCTCAGCGGACAGTCCCTTGATAACTTCCACGATCTTCTCGGCAACAGCCAGATCTTCGCCCAGCATGTAGACGATAGGCTGACGGATAACGGTGAACAGGGGAATCAAAACAAACAAGGGAATCATGCTCCACAGGCAGCCGCCGCCCATGGACACGCCCTCTTCCTTATAAAGCGCCTGGATAGCTTCGCTCTGTTTTTGCTGGTCGTTTGCGTACTTCTCCTGGATGACCTTCAACCGGGGAGACAAACGGGACATTTTCATAGAGCTTTTCTTGCTCTTGGCGGTGATAGGCATAAGAATGATCTTTACCAGAACGGCAAAGATGATCATCGCGACGCCGTAGTTATTGGTCAGCTGGTACAACTGGCCCAGCAGCCAACCGAAAGGTACGGTGACGATATCAGAAAGCTGGAAAGCGAGAATCATTATTTATTCCTCCTTAAGGAACTGGGTCATAAGGGTTGCCCTTATAGAAAGGGTTACAGCGCAGCAGCCGTTTGAAGGCCAGCCAGCCGCCTTTTATGACCCCATACTTTGTGATTGCTTCGTATGCGTAAGCAGAGCAGGTGGGTGTGAATCGACAGCTTGGGGCAGTAGCAGGAGAAATGGAACGCCGGTAAACAGAAATGAGGGCGAGCAGGATTTTTTTCATATTGCTTGCTCACCTTCCGGGATCAAGAGGCCGCTTTTTTGGGCCAGGGAAAGAAACGCACCGGTTAGTTTTCCAAAGGGTGCTTCTACAGCACGGGTCCTGGCCACTACCACAATATCCCAACCGGGCGCGAATCGCTGTTCGTTGAGACGGTAGATCTCCCGGATTCTGCGGCGGGTACGGTTGCGTACCACGGCATGACCCAGTTTTTTGCTGACCGTGATGCCAATGCGGTTGCCTTCTGTCCGGTTAGGCCGGGCATACAGTACGAAATAGGAATTGGCAACACCCTTAGAGCTGTAAAGCTTTCGGAAAATATGATTCTTTTTCAAACTAATTGAAAATTTCATAAAATTCTCCCATACTGTTTTTCATTTTTTGCACACGTAGCACGAACAATAACGAGCAAGCGCAAGTAAAAAAGAAACGACAAGAGCGGATTGCGAGGATATTTTGGGTGTAAAAAGGCGCAGCTTTGCAGGAATACTTTGTGTATTTCAAAAAGCTGCAACGTATTTACAGCCAAAATTGACCGCAAGGCGCCGCTGGCGCTTTCTTTTTTGCTTGTGCAAAAAAGAAAAAAGGGAGCGGGGCGAATCATCCATTCGCCCCGCACAGACTCCCGTTTCGCTATGAGCTGTCCTAGCTGTGGTCACCCACGAGTCGGTGCTCAAGCAGACAGAACCTTGCGGCCCTTAGCACGGCGGCGGGCAAGAACCTTACGGCCGTTGGAAGTAGCCATTCTCTGACGGAAACCATGGACCTTGGATCTATGGCGACGGCTGGGCTGATAGGTACGCTTCATGAGTACACCTCCTGTCAAAATTCAATAATGCTCAACAGCCGAACATCGGCCGCAGCAAAACATAGTAACAGACCATA
>JAZRGQ010000065.1:0-3550 GCA_045644405.1 Faecousia sp. | reverse complement strand
TCTGACGGAAAGCCAGACGGCCGATACGACCAAAACCGTTAATAGCAACTTTTACAGACATATTGATTTCCTCCATTTTCTAACTTACTGCATTTGCAGAATTGTAATAAGTAAGCGGGAATTGTGAAAATCCCATACGATGTCATTATACAGTAACAAAAACTGGTTGTAAAGTGTTAGATTCGTAAAAAACGAAAGTTTTTCACTGCCGGAAATTGACTAAGACCACAAAAACGGTAACATAACAGGAAATTACGCCGATTCACCGGCGAAAAACTTGAGAATCTCCTGCCGGCTGGCGCGGAGCGTACCCTGAAAGGCGCCGTCCCGTCCGCCGCCTCTGCCGCCAAGCGCGGCGGTCATTGCTTTGGCAAAGTCCTGCACCGGCTGGCTCTTGTGTATCAGGCACACCGCGTAGCCGTTTTCGTCTGTACCGGAGAATACAGCGGCAAGCCCCCCCCACCGGTCGGCAATTTTGTCTGCCAGCTCCCGCACCTGGGCGGCGGTGGCGTCCGGCTGAAAATGCACAACCTGCCCCTGTCCGGCGTAGCCGGCGGCGATGGTATCAAACAGCTGCCGCTGCAAGCCGGTGCTGCGGTATTTTTCCTCGGTCAGCTGGCGGCTGATTTTTTGCGCCGCCTCGGCGGTTTCCAGGGGCTGGGCGGAAAAAAGCTGACTGATTTGCCGGTTTTGCTCAGTTATCCGGCACAGATAGCGGTAAGCCCGCTGACCGCAAACCAGCTGCAGCCGCACGCCCTGGTGAAACTTGACACAGGAGAGAATTTTGATGATGCCGATTTCTCCGGTAAAAGCCACGTGTACGCCGCAGCAGGCGCACAGGTCAAAGCCCGGCACAGACACCATACGCACCGGCCATTGCAGCTGCTTTTTGGTGCGGTAAGAGAGGGTTTTTAAGGTTTCCTCGTCGGGATAATAGGCATCTATCGGAAGATTTTCCCAAACAGCGCGGTTTGCTTCCGCCTCAAGCTGTTCAATTTCCTCCGGGGAGATAGGTCCGTCAAAGTCAATTTCCATAAACTGGGCGCCAATGTGAAAGCCCACATTGTGATAGCCGAAGCGCTTGTGAATCAGACCGGAGAGAATGTGCTCGCCGCTGTGCTGCTGCATCAGGTCGAACCGGCGCTCCCACTGAATTTGTCCTGTAACAGTGCTGCCCACTTCCAAAGGGCGGTCGCAATAGTGGCACACTGTGTCATTGCGCAGCTGCACGTCCAGTACCCGGGCAGCGCCCAGCGTGCCTAAATCGCAGGCCTGTCCGCCGCCTTCCGGAAAAAAAGCGGTGGCGTCCAGAGTAATCTGCCAGCGGTCTTCTGCGGGGATGCAGGCAGTAACGGTGGCGGTGAAGGATTGCAGATGGCAATCGTCATAATATAACGCGCGGGTGTCCATAAAATGCGACCTCCTACTGGGGAATTTATGTGTATTCTACCACAACCGGTGCTTGTTTGCAATCTTGTGTCGAGGAGTTTGTCTTTGGGCTGTGCCTGTTTCGTGTTTTTTCTGGAAAGTCCTCTTGTAGAATGGAAATACATTTCACAAAAGGAGGAAAGGCGATGCAGTGCCAGAAATTGAAAACCTATATGGAAACGGGACGGGTGGTGTTTCTGCCTGCCAGATCCATTACGCCCAATCCCTCCCAGCCCAGAACGATATTTGCCCAGGAAGGGCTGGAGGAGCTGGCGCGCAGTATTCGCCACCACGGGATTCTGCAGCCTCTGTCTGTCCGTCGGGTGGGTACCGGCTATCAGCTGATTGCCGGTGAACGGCGGTTGCGGGCAGGTGTAATGGCAGGGCTGACGGAAATTCCGTGTATCATTATGCAAATGGACGAGCAGGAGTCGGGACAGGCGGCGCTGGTGGAGAATCTGCAGCGGCAGGATTTGGATTTTATTGAGGAGGCGCAGGGGATTCAGGCGCTGATGGAGCAAGGCCCGTTCAGTCAGGAGCAAGTGGCGATGATGCTGGGCAAGAGCCAAAGCTGCGTAGCCAATAAGCTGCGGTTGCTGCGGCACAGCAAGCCGGTGCTCACCGCCCTGCGGGAGGCGGGACTGACAGAGCGCCACGCAAGAGCGCTGCTGAAGATTCCCACTGAGCCCCAGAAGATGCAGGTGATTTGCGTTATTGTCCGGCAGGCAATGAGCGTTGTGCGGACAGAGCGCTACATAGAGCAGCTGTTGGCAGAGCCGGAGGAGCGTCCGCGTAAAGCCAATGTGGGGGTGTTTTTGAATAACTTAAACCAGTCGCTGGCAAGGATTCAGATGTCCGGCATACCTGCCATTTCGGAGCGGCGGGAAACGGACAGCCAAATCGTGCTGACAATTACTATTCCAAAATAAAAAGGCAGGTCTGCAGACCTGCCTTTATATATTCTCAGCCCAGCAGCACATCGGTAAGCAGCATTACGCAAAAGCCTGCCAGCAGGGCATAGGTAGCGCCCCGTTCACTGCCGTGGGCGTGGGTTTCGGGAATCATCTCATCGCTGATAACGTAGAGCATTGTGCCGCCGGCAAATGCCAGCGCAAAGGGCAGAACGGCGGCGGATACGGATACGGCAAAGTAGCCCAATAGCGTACCCAGAACTTCTATAACACCTGTGGCTGCCGCCACCAGAAAGGTGCGGCGGGGACGGATACCCGCAGCCAGCATAGGTCCGATAATTACCATACCCTCCGGAATGTTCTGCAGGGCAATACCGCCTGCCACCGTCAGCGCCTCTGCGCTGTTGCCGGTGCCGAAGCTTACGCCGGCGGGGATACCCTCCGGCAGATTGTGAATGGCAATGGCGGTTACAAACAGCAGCACCTTGTTGCGCTTTGCCGTATCGGCAGGGTGGGCTTCCTGGTCGGCGCCGCTAAGGCGGTGCAGATGGGGAACTGCCCGGTCCAGAAGATTGACGCACAGAGCGCCGGCAAAGATACCGGCAATGGTTACTATCAGCTTGTAGCTGCCGCCGTGTTCCAGCGAGGGCAGAATCAGCCCGATAACTGCCGCCGACAGCATAACGCCGGCTGCGAAGGATAAAACAATATCACTGAATCTGTGAGAGATTTTTTTGAAAAGAAAACCTAAAAGGGTACCGAATACGGTAGCGCCGCCTACGCCGAAGGCGGTCAGTAAAACAATTTTCATAGCGATACCTCCTTTGGGTATATTATTACAGAACAGGAGATGTTTGTCAAGATAAGAATGATTCTCATTCTTAATTGTTGACATTTTTTTCCGCTTCTGCTATAGTATACCCAAAGAAAAACCGGAGGGGAATAATTATGTTAAAGAAAATTACCGAAACAATCCTTTATGTGGGCGCCAATGACCACGATGTAGACCTGTTCGAGGGGCAGTATGTTGTACCCAACGGTATGGCGTATAACTCTTATGTGATTCTTGATGAGCAGGTGGCTGTTATGGACACCATTGACGCCAGCAAAACAGCCGAGTGGCTGAAAAACATTGAAAAGGCACTCAGCGGCCGTCAGCCGGACTATCTGGTGGTGCAGCATATGGAGCCGGACCACGCCGCGTCCATTGA
>JAZRGQ010000064.1:0-4425 GCA_045644405.1 Faecousia sp. | reverse complement strand
GGTTTTCCTTGCTGCATTTATCAAGGGTATTGATGAGTATCAGGAATTCCTGCGCTGTACTGTCGCCCACGCCGGCAACGATCACCGTCTCGGCGCCAGCGAAGCACCGCCTGCCATTATTTCTATCTTCCTGGGCGACGAACTGACCGCTGTGGTGGAATCCATTATTAACGGCACAAACTATGTCGACCCGGAAAAGAGCCTGATGCGAATCGGTGTGGACGTATTGCCTGCAATTCCCAAAGATACCACCGACAGAAACAGAACCTCCCCGGTTGCCTTTACCGGTAATAAGTTTGAATTCCGTATGCTCGGCTCTTCCCAGTCTATTGCCGGTCCTAATATTGCGCTCAATACAATTATGGCTGAAGAGCTTAGCCGTTTTGCCGATATTCTGGAAAAGGCTGAGGATTTCAATGCCGCCCTGCAGAAGCTGGTCTGTGACACGCTGACCGCTCACCAGCGGATCATTTTCAACGGCAATGGTTATTCCGATGAGTGGAAGGAAGAGGCCGCACGCCGTGGTCTGTCCAATCTGGAATCTACAGCAAAGGCACTCCCCCATTACATTTCCGAAAAGAATATTGCCCTTGTCACAAAGCACGGAATCTTTACGGAGCAGGAATTCAAAGCCCGTCATGAGATTCATCTGCAGACCTATAACAAGCACATTAACATCGAGGCCAGAACCATGCTGGATATGGTAATTCATCAGATTCTTCCGGCTGCAATCCGGTATTCCTCTGACCTTGCTGAAAGTATTAACCGGAAACGGAGTGCTGTTGGTGTTGTGTCTTCTGCAGAAACAGCACTTGTCAGTCGCCTGAGTGCCCTCTGTGATGCTTTGTATGAAAAGACAGAACTGTTGACCGAGGCGCTTAAAGCAGTTCCTGCATCCAGCGAGATGGCTATGGATTATTATAACGATGTTATCTCTGTTCAGATGGCGGCAATCCGTGAGGATGCCGATCAGCTGGAAGCATTGACAGCAAGCAGCTACTGGCCCTACCTCACCTATTCCGATATGCTGTTCTATTAAAAAATACCCCCTCTTGCCTATACGCAAGAGGGGGACTCTTATTTACCTGTAGAGCCGAAGCCGCCTTCGCCCCGCTTGGTTTGGGTTAAATCCTCTGCAAGGGTATAGGCAGGTGTCAAAACCGGTGTAATCAAAAGCTGCGCTATCCGTTCTTCCGGCGCAACTGTCTGCGTCTGGCTGCCGTGATTGTGTAAAACGACGCAAATCTCGCCGCGGTAATCGCTGTCAATCACGCCTACCTTGTTTGCGGGCGCCAGCCCCCGCTTTGTTCCCAGGCTGCTGCGGGCATATATGAGTCCTGCATAACCTTCCGGTATTTCCATCGCAAGCCCGGTGGGAATAAACACACTTTCACCGGCTGCAATGGTAACCGGCGCGTCAAGACAGGCGTAAAGGTCAGCGCCTGCTGCGCCGGTAGAGCCGTATGTAGGCAGGATTGCCTGCGGTCTAACCTTTTTTACAGAAACTTCAGTTTTCATTTCATCTGCCTCCCATTCCCCTGCCAGTCATTCCACAGCACGATTTCACCGGCTGCCAACGTTGCAGGTACATCTATAAGTCTTTGATTCGATGAGCCGCGGAAACGCAGCGTCAAATCTTTCTTTTCCTCCACAAACGGCCCGTCCACCAGCACATCTAAATAGCTGAGAAATTCTTCGGTAATCTCCCAGGGACCAAGCCTGCGTGCCAGAATATCTTTATCCAGCAGATAGCCGGAGAAAGCCCAAATTGATTTTTCCGGATATGCCTTTTTTACCTGCCGCAGCAAGTCAACCAGCGCCGGCTGATTTTGCACCTCAAAGGGCTCTCCGCCCAGTAAAGTAAGCCCTTTTATCTGCGGTGTAGAAAGCATCGCAAGAATCTGCTCCACCGTTTGCTGGGTAAAAGGCTCGCCGTAGTGAAAATCCCACGCCACTTCATTAAAGCAGCCCTTGCAGCGGTGGGTGCAGCCGGAAACAAACAGGCTGACCCGCACACCCGGTCCGTTGGCAATATCCCAGTTTTTTATCATTGCATAGTTCATTGTTTCTCTCCGAATATTTCTGATAAAAATTCTTCAATCCTTCTGGTATAACCCTCGGTATCCACCAGAAAGCTGACCCCGTGTTCCGCCTCCGGTACAATCAGCAGCCGCTTCTTTCCGGTGCAAGCCGCATAACCTGCCTTTGTCATATCGCAGGGCACAAAGGCATCAGCGCCGCCGTGTACCATAAATACCGGCAGTCGGCTGGCAGCCAAAGCTTTCACCGTATCCTTTTCCCGCAGACTAAATCCTGCAAGCACGCGGGCAAACCACTCCGCAACCCACAGCGACGGCTGTGGCGGCAGATGGATTACCTGCTGAAAAACGTGGGAGATAATTGCCCAGGGGGAAGTAAATCCGCAGTCAGCTATAATGCCCTTAACGTTCTCAGGCAGCGGCTGGTCTGCCAGATAAAGCACAGTTGATGCGCCCATTGACATACCGCTTAACACCACGGGGATTTCCCCAAAGCGCTCGTTATGCAGCTGCAGCCACTGACGAAAATCCGCGCTCTCCTTTACGCCAAAGGTAATATACCGCCCCTGACTTTTTCCGTGGCTTCTCTGGTCCGGCACCAGAATATTCAAACCCATTGCGTGGTACATTGGAAATGCCAGACCGAAGTCTGCCAGAGGGGTACTGCGGTAGCCGTGGGCAAAAACCACTGTCCCTCTCGGATTTTCTGCAGGAATCCAGCGGGCGTACAGCTGCAGTCCGTCGTGGCTTGTCAGCCACAAGTCCTGCACCTTTTGCTCACGCAGCCACTTGTCTGTATTTACGATATAGGTATAGTACTGCCCGTAAGCCGTTTTCTTGATTTTTGCCTCGTCGAGCCAAGGCAATTCTTTTCTGCGGACGCAGCCTAACAAGAAAACATATCCTCCGCTGATGACCAATAACAGCACCAGCGCCAAAAGGATATACAGGACTATCGGCATATACATTACTCCTTAGTGCCAAGTTTTGCAAAAAAGCGGAAAGTCATCGGCCAAAGAATGCCGGCAACAACCACAATGAGGAAATATCTTGCCGCCTTACCGGCAGCATCGCCCAGCAGCAGATTCAGCGGCGCTTTTGTGCCGCTTTTCACCAGCACTACCAGACCAACGCCCAGCAGTACCTTCAAAATCTGTGCCCACCAAATGGCTTTTGTTTCAAAGTGCAGCCATTTATGGTCCGCCAAGTAGGCAAGAATCAAGCCAAGCAAAGCGCCCAGCAGCTTGTAGGCGTTTTCAGTGCCGCTCGCCAGATTATGGGCATCTGTATCCGCAGGGAACGGGTACCATTCCACAAATGCCAGATAAGCTGCGGCAGCAACCAGCAATCCACCCAGCAGCAAGGGAACATACTTGCCCTCTTTCCCATATACAGCAGGACGCAGCACAAAAATCAGCGCCACCGCAATAACCGCAGCCACCGCTACGTCCGCCGGTGTATGTACACCTACGTACATACGGGAAAACGGCACCAGCACTGCCAGCGCCACAGCCACAGCCCGTATGCGCTTATCCTTTGTAATGCAGGCGATTCCGCCGAATGTGCCTACTGCGCTCTGAGTATGACCGCTGGGGAAACTATAACCGCCGGCGCTGGGTCTCGCCTGCTCCAGAATGGTGGAATTTCCGTCCAGCACCCACGGACGCGGCACACGAAACCACAGCTTCATAAACTGATTGGCAATCGTGCCGAGGAAACCCACTGCCATAATATAATAGCCGTGGCGCTTATCCACACACCAGTACAAAATCAACGCCACAACCAGAAATGCAATTTCATCGCCTAAATAGGTTATAGCCAACATAAACTCATTCAATACCGGCAAGCGGATATTTTCCAGAAAACGCAGAAATTCCATAGGCGTACCTTCCTTTCCTTTACAGTATACACAAAACTGTGAAAATTGTAAAGTTTCTGCGCTTGTGTTTTTATTGTTTAGCGGGTATACTATCCATAACGAAAGGAGCGGAGTTTGATGTTTTATCCCTACTATTACGGGTTTGACTGGACCTACCTTGTAGTGTTGATTCCCTGTATGCTGCTGTCTATGCTTGCCAGTGCAAGAGTGAACAGCACCTTTAAACGATATGCAAAGCAAATCTCCGGTCGGCACATTACCGGCGCAGACGCAGCCAAGCGAGTACTGCTTGCCAACGGTGTTACAAGTGTGCGCATTGAACACGTCAGCGGAAACCTGACCGACCACTACGACCCGCGCACCGATTCTATCCATCTGTCCGAGCCGGTATACGGTGTCAATTCGGTGTCCGCGGTGGGCGTTGCCGCCCACGAAACGGGACACGCGTTGCAATATGCGGAAAATTACGCCCCTATCCGTTTTCGTATGGCGTTGGTGCCGATTACC